>CASEYA010000112.1 GCA_949291975.1 uncultured Christensenella sp. | reverse complement strand
TTTCCTCTTGCACCACGAAGTGCACCCTTACTGAGCGCTTCATTGAGCGCATCCATATTGTTTGTTGCACAATTATTAACTTCATTTGTTGCTGACTTAAAGGTTAAGAACATATTGTTTCCAGTATCTCCATCAGGAACTGGATATACATTTAAAGAGTCTATATATTTTTTATTTGCTTCAAGATAGTTATAAGCACCAATAACCATCTTTCTAAGTATTGCACCATTTATTTTTTGCATTTTTATAACACCTACACTAAATTTCTAAATTAAAAAGGAAAAAATTGAAGGAAGATTAAACTCTTACTCCAACCACATTAACATTAACAGTATCCACTATCATGCCAGAAAATTCCTCCACTTTATATTTAACAGTGTTTTTCAAAGATTCTGCAACAGCACTGATGGATACTCCATATTTTAAAATAACAAAAAGGTCAATAAAAATTCTGTTTTCACTTGTTAAAACCTTAACACCCTTGCCAAGTTGTTGTTTTTTAAAAAGGTCGGCAAAGTTGTCTGAAAGTTTCTTGCTAACAAGGTCCACAACACCACAACAATCTAATGCTGCAGAAGCAGCCACGGTTGCAATAGCATCGTCAGAAATCATAATTTTTCCATAATAGTTGGAAGTTGTGACAGACATTTATTCTCCTTTATTTAAATCAAAGATTCGTATATATCCATAATATAAGAAATATACCTTTTTTATTCTACTAAATATTTAAAAATTTATCAAGCGTTTTTTACTAAAATCTTTAAAAATACCTTGCTTTATTTGTTTTTTTATGCTACAATATAAAAACATTATTGAAAACAAAACACACAGGGGGTGCTAAAAATGAGTAAAGAATGTGCAATTTGTGGCAAGACTAAAATGGCTGGCAATCAAGTTAAACGCCAAAGTAAGTGGGTGCTTAGAAGAACTAACACTCCTCGCCACCCAAATTTGCAAACTGTTCACATGGAAGACGAAAATGGCAATGCTGTAAAGATGACTGTTTGCACTCGTTGTATTAAAAAAATGAAACAACAATAAGAAAAACCACCGTTGGTGGTTTTTTATCTTTTTATGTATTGTTTAAAGAAAAGCCATTTAAAAATCTTTTTAAGACATCTTGGCGCTTTGAAGCAAATAATGCGCATTTGTTACCTCCATACATCTTGGTATTGTATGAAAGCGGTAACATTTTTGTTAACTTTTTAAATTTGACACTCTTTCTTTTCGGTTTATCCATAAATAAATTAAGTAACAGCATATAACAAAATTAACATTAGTAATCAGCAACAGCAAATCTTGTTAAAAAACCGTGTGTTATATGTTTAATACTGATTATATTTCTAAAATTAAGCAAACAAAAATATTTATAACGACAAAATTGTTTATAGAATATATTTTTTACTCAGCCTCTTTCCCACGCAAAATCTGCATGGTTTGTCTCCTATCATTTGAATTGAAAATTGCACTGCCAGAAACCAGAACATCAGCACCACTTACCGCAATTATTGGAGCATTTATGGTATTTACCCCACCATCAACCTCAATTAAAAAATCAAGACCCAGTTCTGCTCTTTTTTTGTTTAAATATGCAATTTTAATAAGGCTTTCCTTTTGAAAGGTTTGCCCACTTGCTCCTGGCTCAACACTCATTATAAGAACAAGGTCAACATAGTTTATCAGGTGAGACAACTTTTCCACCTGCGTTTGAGGTTTTATGGAAATACCAACCTTTACACCCTTTCTTCTTATTTCTTGCAATGCGTTAATAAGTTCTATGATATCATGAAAAGCCTCATAATGCACCGTTATGATGTTTGCACCATATTTTACATAATTATCAACAACATCCATTGGATTTTCAACCATTAAATGAACATCAAGTGGCAAACTTGTTGCTTTTCTTAAAAAAGCAAAAACAAGATGGTCATATGTTCTGTTTTTAACAAACTTTCCATCCATTATATCACAATGAATCCAATCTGCACCCTGTTTTTCAAGTTCCTTAACATATATTGCAAGGTCTTTTATATCACAAGGGTCAGTGCTTGGAGCAACCAAAATTTTTTTCATTGCACACCTCATATTTATTCATGTTTTTGCATAATTATGCAATTAACTTAAATTGTTTGGATTTACTTCAACAAAAACATTTAAGTCATTATTTCTGTGTTTATTGACCACTTCATAGATTTGGTTTAAAATATCTTCAAAATTAGTTGGCAAAATTCGCATTAAGATTTGATATCTATATTTTGTTTGTATCTTACCAACAGGTGCTTTCATTGCTTTTAAAAATATAAATTGGTCATTTTTTAACTTTTCAATATCTTTATCTATTTTTGAAGTTGTTTGAATTACTTTTTGTTCATCAAGCCCGCTTATCAAAATTCTTATAATATAGGCAAATGGTGGGAATTTTGAGTTTTTTCTTAGTTCTAATTCTCGTTCAAAAAATGCCTTATAGTTATAGTTTGCCATAAACCTATATACATAGTGCTTTGGAGCGTATGTTTGCAAAACAATTTTACCTGCCTTGCTTGCTCTTCCTGCCCTGCCTGCAACCTGAGTTAGAAGTTGAAAAGTGCGTTCGGTATTTCTGAAATCGGAAAAATGCAGGCTCATATCAGCATCAACAATTCCAACCAGAGTTACATTGGGAAAATGATGACCTTTTGCAATCATTTGCGTTCCAACCAAAATAGAAGGTTTTGTTTGAGCAAACTCATCAAGAATGTTAGCATGTGCAAACTTTGTTTGTGTTGTATCAAAATCCATACGCAAAACCTTTACATCTGGGAACATCTCTTTCAGTTCGCTTACCACTTTTTCGGTGCCTATTGCCCCCATTCGTATATATTTGCTGTTACATTTTGGGCAATTTGTTAGTGCTTTGTATTTCTTGCCACAAAAATGACATTTTAGCAAGTTTTCTTCTTTGTGATACACAAGAGAGGCATCGCAATCTTCACACTTGGCAACATAGCCACATTCACGACAAATGATATAACTGGCAAAGCCTCGTCTGTTACAAAACAGCATTGCTTGATTTTTACTATCAATGCAATCTTTTAGGTCGGCTTGTAACTGTCTGGAAAAAATACCAGTGTTACCAAAACTGAGTTCATTCCTCATGTCTACTATTTGAACTTTTGGCATTTCTTGATTATTAACTCTTGTTTTAAGTTCGTGCAATTCATATTCTCCCTGCTGAGCTTTATAGAAACTTTCTATGCTTGGAGTTGCACTGCCTAAAACGAGTGGACAATTGTTATATTTTGCCCTAAACTTTGCAATGGTGTGCGTATTGTATCTTGGATTAGAATCGCTTTGATAGGATGAATCATGCTCTTCATCTATGATTATAACCCCCAAATTTTTAAGCGGAGCAAAAATAGCAGAGCGAGCACCAACAACAATTTGAACTTCTTGTTTTCTTATTTTTTGCCACTGGTCAAATTTCTCGCCTGCACTAAGTCCGCTGTGAAGTGTTGCTATGTTATTGCCAAAGCGTGCTTTAAAAAGCGAAAGGACTTGCGGGGTTAAACCAATCTCTGGCACAAGCATTATTGCTGTTTTTCCTTGCTTTAAGCACTGCATTATCTTGTGCATATATATTTCTGTTTTGCCACTGCCCGTAACACCAAAAATAAGGTGTGTTTTTGGTGTGTTTAACTTGTCAAGAATGCTCTTTTGCGCAGAGTTAAGCGTAATTTGCTGATTTTCACAGTCCTTTATCAGCACATCACGGTCTTTGTGCACCTGCTTTTCTGTAAACACACTTAGAAGAATAAATTTTTCAACAGCACCTTGTCCAAATTTTTTGTTAAGCTCACTTTTTACATACACTTCGTTTGGCTTTATGTATTCAAGCAAAGCAATTTGATTTTTTGCACCTTTTTTAAGTTGTTGCAATAAAAATTCTTTGTTAAATTCGTTGGTATGCAAAACTGTTTGCATTTGCTCTTTTACTTTTTGTCCACGCATTGCACTTGGAAAAAAAAGCCTGAGTGTATCAACACGCTTTAAATTATAGTGCTTTATCATAAAATCACTTAAAGCAAAAAATTCTTCTGTTATCAAAGGATATGGCTCTAAGGTTTTGATTATAGATTTTAGTTTATCTTTTTCAAAATTGCTTTGTGATTTTAAGTTTATAACATACCCTTCAAGTGTTTGTTTTCCAAAAGGAACAACCACACGCTGACCTTTTTGAATGTCGGGTGTGGCTATATAATCAAAAACTTTGTCCACTTGCGAATGGGCAATATCAACAATTACTTCTGCAATAATCATAAAAAACTAATATCTTCCTGGAATAACTTTTCCGTCCATAACCTCTTGAGCGGCAATTGAAATGACCTTTGGGTCTTTCTCTTGTGGTTCACCTGCAAAATATTCATTGCTAAGTTCCTTTGCTCGCTTTGCAATTAGGCAAGTGAGCAGGAATTTGTTTCCCACTTTTTTAACCAAGTCGTCAATTGGTGGCTCCATCATAATATATTCTTTTTCCATAATTCACCCCTATTTAACTAATTTATTAACAAGTTCATTGACCATTTTTGGATTTGCTTTTCCACCTGTTGCCTTCATGGCTTGCCCAACAAAAAATGCCATTATCTTTTGATTGCCAGCCTTTATTTCTGCAACAGCTTTTGGGTTATCGTCTATTATTTTTTGAATGATTGTTTCTAGACCTTTTTCATCATTGATTTGTTTAAGACCTTTTTCTTCTACAATTTGTGCTGGGTCTTTGTCTGTCGCCCAAACTTCGTCAAGAAGCCTTCTTGCAACAGATTGGCCAATTTCGCCATTATTATACATATTCAAAATTTTTGCCATGTTTTTTGCGCTAACCTTGATGTTTTCACTTTCGGTGGCATTCATTTTCTTGAACACTTCACCCAAAATCCAGTTACAAACAAATTTTGGATTATTGCAATCTTTCAAAACTTCTTCAAAATAGTCTGCAACACTGCGCTCTTCTGTGAGAAGGATTGCGTCCTTTTCTGTTAAGCCAAGTTTTGAGACATACTCCTCTGCACGCTGTTTTGCCATTCTTGGCAAAGAACTTCTTATCTCTTCAATATATTCTTTCGTAACTTCAATTGGAATTAAGTCTGGGTCAGGGAAATAGCGATAGTCTTGCGCATCTTCCTTTGTTCTCATTGAATAGGTTTTTCCAGTTGCATCATCAAAGCGTCTGGTTTCTTGAATGATTTTATTACCCTTTTCAAGTTCTTCTTGTTGTCTTTTTGCTTCATACTCAATTGCTCTTTGAACAGCCCTGAATGAGTTTAAATTTTTCATTTCTGTTCTAGTCCCAAAGGGTTCGCCTTCTTTGTGCAGAGATAGATTTACATCACAACGCAAACTGCCCTCTTGCATTTTACAATCACTTACTCCAATATAAAGCAGAATTGAACGAAGCTTTTTAAGATATGCAACCGCTTCTTCTGCACTTGCAATATCAGGTTTGGACACGATTTCAATCAGAGGAACTCCACCACGATTATAATCAACAAGAGTGCCATAATCTTTGTGAATGAGCTTGCAAGCGTCTTCTTCAAGATGAATACGGTCCAAATGAATTGTCTTTTTGACTCCATCTGTTTCAATTTCGACCTCACCACCAACACAAAGTGGATATTCAAGCTGAGAAATTTGATATGCCTTTGGCAAATCTGGATAGAAATAGTTTTTTCGTTCAAAAACAGAATATTCATTGATTCTGCAATTAACCGCCAGCCCTGCCCTGATTGCATACTCAACAGCCTTTTGATTTAGAACAGGAAGAGCACCCGGCATTCCAGTGCAGACTGGACAACAATGTGTGTTTGGAGTGGAACCAAATTCATTTTTACAGCCACAAAAGCATTTCGTTTTTGTTTTTAGTTCACTGTGGACTTCAAGCCCAATTACCATCTTATACATCTTTTTCACCCTCCAAAGCCTTTTCTATGAATGAGCCAGTTTTAAAAATTACACTTTCATTAAACATTGGCGCAACAAGTTGCAAGCCAATTGGTAAACCATCTTTGTTTTTTCCACAAGGCATGCTCATTGCTGGAAGCCCTGCAATATTGATAGGAACAGTAAAGATGTCTGTTAGATACATTGCCAAATGGTCATTTGACTTCTCGCCAATTTTAAAAGCAGGATTTGCTGTGGTTGGACAAATTATTATGTCACACTTTTTGAAAGCTTCTTCAAATTCCTTTTTAATAACCTTTTGAACCTTTTTAGCCTTGTTATAGTAAGCATCAAAATATCCACTTGATAAAACATAGTTGCCAAGCATGATTCTTCTTTTTACTTCCTTGCCAAATCCTTGTGTCCTAGATTTAAAGAAAAGGTCAACAATGTCACTAAATTTTTCTGCACGCCTGCCATATTTTACCCCATCAAAACGAGCAAGATTGCTTGCAGCCTCAGCAGAAGAAATGATGTAATAAACTGAAAGTGCAGTGTCCAAACTTGGCAAATCAATATCAACCGTTTGTGCGCCATTTTTAACCAATATATCAATGGCATTTGAAATTTTTTCTTGAACCTCAGCATTTAACTGGTCATTAAAAAATTGTTTTGCTATTCCAATTTTAAGATTTTTAACATCATAGTCAATTGCTTGCAAATAGTTTGGTATTTCCGCATTTGAACTGGTCATATCATTTTCATCTTTTCCTGCAAGAACTTCAAGCATGATTGCACTGTCTTTAACGCTTCTTGTAAGGGGGCCAACTTGGTCAAGTGAACTTGCAAAAGCAACAACACCAAATCGTGACACACGGCCATAGGTTGGCTTTAAGCCAACAACACCACAAAAAGATGCAGGCTCTCTGATGGAACCACCAGTATCTGTTCCAAGTGCCGCAAAACCCTGATAACTTGCAACAGCAGCAGCACTTCCACCACTTGAACCACCTGGAACATATTCTGTGTTAACTGGGTTATGAACAACACCAAAATATGAAGTCTCGTTTGAGCTTCCCATTGCAAATTCATCCATGTTTGCCTTGCCTACAATGACCGCACCCGCATCAATCAACTTTTGAACACAGGTTGCAGTGTAGATTGACTCATAGTTTTCTAAAAATCTGCTGGCACAGGTCGTTTTGGTTCCTTCGATGTTAATGTTGTCTTTTATGATAATTGGAATACCTGCCAAAATGCCAACTTCTTGCTTTTTGCTTCTCTTTTCGTCAATAAGTTTTGCTTGTTTTAAGGCCATATCTTCGCAAGTTGAAATTAAAGCGTTTAAATTTTTTGTTTCTTTTATTCTTTGAAGGCAAAGTTTAACAAGTTCCTCACTTGTGATTTCGCCACTTTCTAGTTTTTCTTTTATTTCCCAAAGATTAAGTTTTAGATAGTCCATTATTGCCCTCCTTCTTCTACCGTTGTTGGAACAGATAAAGCACCATCCTCACTTTCAGGAGCATTAAGAACAACTTTATCTTGCGTTAAACTTTCCTTTACAGCATCTTCTCTTAATTCATCTTTTGCGCTGATTGTTTTTTCAAATAGTTTTATATCATCAGTGTTAACCTTGCTGATTTTTTCAACATATTCAAGCGTTTTATCAAATTCGTTAACAAAATTGCTAAGTTCTTCATCAGTAAATTCCAAACGAGATAATTTTGCCAGTTTTTTTGTTTCTTCAATATTTATTTTTGCCATTCTTTCCTCACTTTGTTAAAAGTCTATCACAACACTGAAATGCTGTCAAACATTTAGTAGTAATAAAAACTCTTCCTCATTTATAATTTTAATATTAAGTGCCTTTGCTTTCATCAGTTTACTGCCAGCATCATCGCCAAGCAAAAGATAGTCAGTATTCTTGGATACCGAAGAAGTAACCTTGCCTCCATTATCTTCAATCAGTTTTGTTGCCTCTTGCCTGCTGAGTGTTGGCAAAGTGCCAGTTAAAACAAAGGTCTTATTTAGTATGTTTTCATTTTTTGTGTTAATTTTTGGATATTTTATTTCAATAACCTGTAAAAGTCTTTCAATGATTTTTTGGTTATAAGGAAGATTAAAATAATCTGTTATACTTTTTGCCACAATGTCGCCTATATCATAGATTTTTGCCAAATCTTCTTCTTTTGCGTTTCGAAGTTCTTCAAAACTTGCATAGCGCTGAGCAAGGTCTTTGGCTGTTTTAATTCCAACATTAGCTATACCAAGAGCATAGATAAAGTTTGCAAAATTAATTTTTTTGCTTTTTTCAATTGAGTCTATCAAATTCTGTGCTTTTTTATCCTTAAATTTATCAAGTTTTAAAAGGTCTTCTTTCTTTAACTGATAAAGCCCAGAAACTTCCTTGATATTAAGGGTATCAAAGAACGCATCAATTGTTTTATCTCTAATGCCATCAATATTCATGGCATCACGAGAACAAAAATGAACAATTCGCTCTTTTAATTGGTCAGGGCAATGCTCATAGTTTGGACAATATATAAACGCACCCCTATCTTCAAGTTTTGTGTGGCAAGAAGGACAAACTGTTGGTTTTTCAATCTCTTTAAAGTTATCAAGTTTTTGAGCAAGTCCCAAAATTTCGGGAATAACCTCATTGCTTCTTCGAACAAATGCCAAACAGTTTATACCCACTTTTTTACGCAAAATATCATCATAATTATTAAGCGTGGCACGCTTTATTGTTGCACCAGCAAGTTCAACAGGCTCTAGAATTGCTGTTGGTGTAACCTTGCCTGTTCTGCCAACCTGCCAGATAACATCTTTTATTGTGCTTGTTACTTCGAGTGCGGGAAACTTATACGCCAATGCCCACTTTGGAAATTTTATGGTATAGCCAAGTTCTTGACGAATATTCATTTGGTCAACTTTGATTACAAGCCCATCAATAAGAATATCAAGCTGACCTCTCTTTTGGTCTATATCATCAATGATATCATGAATTTCTTGCAAACTTTTTGTCACCTTGAAAAAGTCATTAACAAGAAAATTATTATCTCTTAAAAATTGATAAAGTTCTTGCTGAGAAGTAAACTGCCTGCCCTCGATATATGGAATGCCATATGCAAAAAAGTCAAGTTTTCGGCTGGCTGTTACTTTTGGGTCAAGATTTCTTATGCTTCCAGCAACAGCATTGCGAGCATTTTTAAGTGGTTCATCTGCTGATTTATTATATTTTTCAAGTTCACTTAAAAGCATTATACCTTCGCCATTAACAACAATTTTGTTTTTATAATTTATCTTTAATGGCACGCTTCTTATTGTTTTTACCTGAGCGGTGATATCTTCGCCAATTATACCGTTCCCACGAGTTACTGCTTGCTTTAACACCCCATCTTGATAGGTTATTGCAAGTTGAAGTCCATCAAACTTATATTCAACTGTGAAAATAACTTCGGGATAACTTGCTTTAATTTTTCCCGCCCAATCATCAAGTTCAGCAAAACTTTGCGCTTTATCAAGGCTGTAAAGAGGAACAAGATGTGCTTGTTTTTGAAAACCACTGCGAACAACATCTCCCACTCGCTGTGTTGGAGAATCGGGCAAAATGATGCCTGTTTCTTTTTC
>CASEYA010000111.1 GCA_949291975.1 uncultured Christensenella sp. | reverse complement strand
TTAACAGAATATTTGCAAAAACCAAATGAAAGTTGCTGTTTTATATTTAAAAATGAAAAGTTTGAAAACAAACAAATTCTATCACTTTGCGAGTTGGTAGATTGCAATACCCTAAGCGAAAAGTTGTTAACTCAAACAGTTATGCAAAAGATTAGCAAAAATCATGCTAAAATTGAAAATACCGCACTTAAACTTTTGCTGGAATATTGCAATTTTGACCTTTTAAATCTTGATAACGAAATCAAAAAACTTTGCACATATGTTGGCTATGATGGTGTCATCAAGGAAAAGGACGTAAAAGAACTTGTGCATAAACACCTTGAATACAGCGTGTTTGAACTTAATAATTTTATTGCACAGAAAAATGCAGAAAAATCTTTTGAACTTCTTGATGCTTTGATTGCAGGAAAGGAAAGTCCGCAAAACATTTTGGTTGTGTTGCTTTCTAGTTTTCGCAGAATGTTTTTTTCGATTACCAACAAAGGCACAAACAAAGAAATTGCAGACATGCTTGGTGTAAAAGAATATTCCATTGTGGTAACAAAAAAATTATCTCAAAAATTCACGCCAAAAAAACTTAAACAAATTCTTGACCTTGGCAGTGAAATTGACCAAAAAATAAAACTTAGCAAAATGAATGATAAAGATGCACTTTATTATTTTGTTGCAAATATTATTTCATAAACCTTTGCGCTGAATTTATAGACTTAAAAGCCCGTTTGGGCTTTTTTGTTATAAAAATATTAAATTTTGAAATCAGAGTAATTAGCACTTTTTTAAAAAATAATATCATTTTGTTTGCTAAAAATTTGCAAAAAAGATATACTAGTAGTATAAATATTTTAAAGATTCTTAGTTGGTATATTTAATGGTTTTTATTTAATTATTTAAAAATAATTTTTACTTATATTTTTAATTAAATTAAAAAATGGTTTAAAAAATTGTTAAAAGATAGGAGAACAAATGAGTATTAAACAAAAAATTGTAACATTAAAAAATACACTTATAATTTTCTTGGTGTTTGCAATTTTGTGCTTTATTTCTGTTGGGACATTGTTTTTTTCTGGTGATAGCAAAACCAATGAAGTCAGCACCACAACTGGTGCCCCAACAAGCACAGCACTTTGGACAGATGCGGGCAATTTTTCCTTGTCAGCACCAAAGGGAAGTGGAACGGCAAATGACCCATATCTTATTTCATCTGCAGAAGAATTGGCATGGATAAGTGCAAATTACAGTGGATTAGCAAATGGAAAATATTTTCTTCAAACAGCAAGCATTGACCTGGGTCAATATTATTGGAATCCAATTAATAACAGTGGGTCGCAATATTCATATTATTATGATGGAAATAATTTTGAAATTTCAAATTTGTTTATCGATTCCACAAAACTTAGTTCAGAAAATTATGTGGGACTTTTTGGGCATAATTATTCTAGTAGTTCATGTTATATTAAAAATGTTAGAATCAGCAGTGGCGAAATTACCAGCACGGGTTTTAATGTTGGTGTCATTTCTGGTGGAACGCAAAGATGCACCGTTTCAAATTGCGTTGCAGATGTTGAAGTAAACGGGAATTATAATGTTGGTGGCATTGTTGGTTCAAATTGGCGTAGCACACTTAGTGATTGTATTAATAAAGGAAATATCACTGGAACTGGGTGGTACATTGGAGGGCTTGTTGGCGAAAACTATTTAAGCACCGTTCAAACATCATATAACACTGGCACAATTTCTGGTGATAGCAATATCGGTGGTATTCTTGGTTATAATATTGGAACAGTTACAAAAGTGTATAACACGGGTTCTGTTAGTGCAAACTGGTATGCTGGAGGAATTGTTGGTTTCCTTGATGAAGGAAGCACGGTTAATAATTGTTATAACAAAGGAGCACTTAGTGGAACATATTATATGGGTGGAATTGCTGCTCAGGCAAAAAGTTCAAGTTCAAGTGTAACAACAGTTTCAAATTCATTTAATGTGGGTGTTGTTTCCACTTCATCACAATATCGTGGTGGAATTTTTGGGGAGTGTTCGTCAACAGATTTAACAACATCAAACAACTATTTTAGCACAACAAACTCTGCTGGAAGTAGCACAAACACAACATATAGTTGTGGCTCGCCACAATCAAACTCTTTTGGAACAAGTCGCACTTATTCAGCAATGACCGCTTCGGCAAATGATTCAAGACCTTCTGGTTTTGATTCAAGTTATGCATCAACAGTTTGGGTTTTTACCAAAGGAGAAACTCCAATGCTTGTTGGTGTTGGCGAGGGCGATTCTTTGAAATGGGATGGGAACGATTCAAATGAAATGCCAACTTTGCAGTCCAGTGGTTCGAACAGCGAAAGTAATCCATATATCATAGATAGCGCATCAAAACTTGTCTATTTAAGTGCAAACAGCACTTGGGCATCTGGCAAATATTTTTTGCAAACAGTTGATATTGACCTTAACTTTTTCCCTTGGACACCAATAAATAACAGTATTTCTATTTTTGATGCAACATTTTTCTATGACGGAGGGAATAATATAATATCAAATTTATATATAAACGCACAGCAGCAAGGTATATATAGTGATTATATTGGTTTGTTTGGTAATATCTATGGTTCTACAACAAACTATTCATATATTAAAAACTTGGGCATTGTTGGAGGAAGTGTAAGTGGCAACAATTATGTTGGTGCAATTGTTGGTGATGCTTCTTATGTTAATGTGATAAATTGCTTTAACCAAGATGTAAAGGTTGAAGGAGTCAGAGAAGTTGGAGGAATTGTTGGTAGTAATTCTGCAACTGTTGATAACTGCTATAACACAGGGGAAGTAGTTGGAGATAACGCTGTTGGCGGAATCGCTGGTTATAGCAATGGATTAATTATGGACTCACACAATATGGGTGTTATATCTGGTCAAATTGGCAATGTTGGTGGAATTGCTGGTTCGAGTTCTGAGGGGCATATGATTCTGGGGTGTTATAATGAAGGCTCTATTTCAAGTTTAAGTTATTCAGGAGGAATTGTTGGTAGTAATCAGGGTGTAATTAGTTCAAGTTATAATGCTGGCGAAGTTATTGGAGAGGATAGTTGTCAATATATTGGAGGAATTGCAGGACATAATTCTTATAATACAACAATTACAAATTGTTATAACACTGGTGATGTAATTTATAAAACAGGAACAATATCAGGGCATCTTGGTGGTATTGCTGGGGAAAGTTCAGGAACAATTGCTTTTTGTTTTAATCAAGGTAATGTTTCATATTTAGGAAGTGGTAATTCATATGTAGGTGGTCTAGTTGGTATAAACCGTGATGATGTTAGCAGTAGTTATAATGCAGGTAATATAAGTGGTGGTCGTTATTCCGCCGGGATTGTTGCATGTTCGTTTGGAAATATTTCAAATTGTTATAATATTGGAACAATTACAGGCAGTTTTTATGTTGGAGGTATTGTGGCAAGCGCTAGTGGTAACTCGACGAATAAAATTGCAATATCTGGTTGTTATAATGCGGGAAGCATAAATTTTATAGATAATTCTAACAGCGTGGGTGGAATTATTGGAAGTGTTGGTGGAGATTCACAATATGTGAGTGTATCTTGGTGTTATTATGATATAATGACAACAGGAGATAAAGTTAGCAGTGCCATTACAAATGGTCAAGGCTATCAAGTTTATGGTTTAACAACAGAAAACATGCAAGGCGTGCAGAGTGAAAATTATATGTATCTTTCGAGTAATTTTTGGAATTTTGCTGACGGCGAGTATCCAACTTTGAAGTATGTTGCAACACCACAAGGCTAGGGTTTATATTTTACATCAAACATCTATGTGCAGACAGCACTTGCTTTTATTTAATAAATGTATAATTAAACTTGTTTTTGCACATTTGTTGGCGATATTATTTTATTGACTTTTGTTATACAAATCTATTACAATATAATCTGCAAACATCTGATGACAATTTGTTGTCTTGGGGTATAAATTCCCACTTAATAGATGTTTGCTTTTTTATAATTATTTTTGTGTGTTTTATTTTTAATAAAGATGTTTATAAAACTTTTTTAAAATGCTTATTTTGTTAAAATGTTTTTGGCTGAAAGGTTGTTAGTTTGGCTTAATTTTTATAAAATATCTAGACATGAATATTTTTTAGTGTTATAATAGAAGAAAACAAAAGGAGAAAAAAATGACTTGGCAAGAAATTTGGAACGGCATTGTTGATTTTTTCACAGTTGGTGGTCTGGCACTTTTAAAGGCAATTGGTCTTTGGATTATTGGCTATATTGTTGTTAGAATCATAATGCTTATTTTAAGCAAAATTTTGTCTAAAACAAAATTAGAAAAAGTAACGCAAGGTTTTTTCCTGTCTGTTATTAAGTTTGCTTTATATTTGATTTTGCTTATCATGGTTCTTGGGCAACTTGGGGTGGATATCACGGGGCTTGTTGCAGCACTTGCTGCCGCTGGTCTTGCCATTGGTCTTGCCCTGCAAGACAGTCTATCAAATGTGGCAAGTGGTGTTGTGCTTCTTGTTAATCATCCATTCAAAGAGGGCGACAATGTTAAAATTGACGGCATTGAGGGAACGGTTAAAGATATTAAAATTTTAACCACCACCATTATCACATCAGATAACAAAGTGATAACATTTCCAAACTCAACGGTGGCAAACAATGCCATTATCAATTATGACCATGAAAAGAAAAGAAGAATTGAACTTAACATCACGGTAAGTTATGACACCGATGTTGATTTGGTTAAAAAGGTTATAACCGATGTTGTAACAAGTGACGGCAGAGTTCAACTTGAACCTGCACCATTTTGCGCAGTGAAATTCTTTAATGAAAATGGCATTGGACTTTTTGTTCACTGCTGGTGTCCATCAAAGGACTATTGGGATGTTTATTATTACATCATGGACAACATCTTTAACGAATTCAAACGCAATAACATCAAAATTCCATATAAGCAAGTTGAAGTTCGTCTGCGTGACGACAATGTTGTTTTACCATATCGAGAGGCAAAGTTGCCAGAAAGGGTTGAGGCAGAAAAGGTGGAAGATGACAAAGATGAAGATTCCTTTGTTGGATTTTTTAAGAAAATGGATATAACACACAAAAACCACAGCAAAGACAAAAAAGCAAAAAAAGAAAAGAAAGCAAAGAAAAACAAAAAAGAAAAAAATAAAATAATTTTGCAAGACGAAAATGCTCAGGCAAAAACAGCAGACAGCCAAGTGGCAGAGGAAAAAACTGAAAACAAGGATGAAAACACATAATTTGTTTGAAATTGTTTAGCAAAAAAGAGTATAATTTAAGATAACACTTAATTTATACTCTTTTTTAATTTCTTGATTGATAATTTTTATTCATAAAGCAAAAAACTTAATTAAATATATCACTGCTTTTCCTTTTGACCAAACACTTTTTCAATTTCTTTTTTGTTGTGCTTCATTTGGCGAGAATAACGCACTCGCTTAAAAATCATGATAACAATGGTCAAAGCAAAAATTACACCAAGCACAATTGTTGCAATCAAAACACATTGCATTATTATATCAACAAAATTTGTTGCACTGTTTGCAAGTTGCATTGACATCTCTTCACCTCTTTTATATATTATACAAAAGAAAAAAATAAAATGCAAACAAACAACAAAGATTTTTTACAATAAACAAAAATTATATTTTGATAAAATTACCTTATTTTTGCAACAAATTTTTAACTTCATCTTCGCCTTGCTGAATGTATCCAGCAAAGTTCTCATCCAAAAATGCCAAAAGGGTCAAAAGTTCGCCCACATGAACTTGCTCTTCGTTTTTTATATCGGTTAAAATTTTGATTGCGGTTTCGTTGTCTGTGCTGTCTATGTGTCGCTGATATTGATTGATGGCTTCTAGTTCGCCAATTAAATCTTGCCTTATTGCTTCAATTAGTTCGTTTTTTGTGAATTTTATCATTTTTTTGCTCCTTTTTAAGTAATATACTCTTCAAGCAAAACTTTTGATACATATATAAGCAATTTTTTAGGCACTTTGATATTTTAACGAAAAAATTTTTAAAAAACTCTATCTAAAATTTCAGACAGAGTTTTTTTAACTAAAATTAAATAATGCTCAAAATCATAAAGAAAATTGTTCCCAGCGCTCCCAAAAAGATTGCCATGTAATAGAAAAGGTAGTTCATCGGCTTTGGCTTGCTTGGGAGATTTAGGTTATCAGATAGCATTAGTTCGGCAGTTTTTTTGGTGGACATTCCTTGCACCAAGTCTTGCGGAGTGACTGTGCCTTGTTCAAGTTTTTGTTGCAAATTAATCATGTTTGCTTGTTTATAAATTGCCATAATTTGCTCTTTGTTTTTTACATCAATGTTGCCATCCAGATGATTTTCTTGCAGTCCTTTGATAAAACTTTTTTGAAATCTTTTGAACTGCATTTTCTTTCCTTCAATAAAAAGTTGTGCAATAAGATAGGTGGCAAGCATTCCAACAAGCAAAATTAACAGAATGTTCAAAAGTAGCCCAAGCAAGAAGTTTCCACCATATAGAATGTTTGAAAAGAAATCAAGAATTCCGCTTGGCATCCATGCGCTGTTATATGCAAAATCAATGCAAACACTGATGCTGTTGTTTACAAAATGCATAATCATTGCGGGATATATGCTTTTTGTGAGCAAAGTGATAAAGCAAAAGAAAATTCCAACCACAAAAGCATAGCCAAATTGAAGTATGTTAAAATGCATAAGTCCAAACAACAGTCCACACAAAATCATTGCACGAATTGCACCGTTTTTTCTCGTTCCGCCAAGAACAAGCCCTCGGTGTGCAACTTCTTCGCAAAACCCAGGTAAAACACCAACAAGAAAAATTGAAAGGAAAAAGTTGGCAACAGAATAGTCTGTTTCTGCTGTGCCTGTTGAGCCTTGATATCCAAAAAAGCCCAAAATACCGCTCCAAAGTGAACTGATGTAACTTATAAAGACAAAAACGCACACTCCAAGCAAAATGGAGACCAAAACAGACACAAAAGTAATTTTTCTAAATGAAAAAAATTCAAATGTTTGTTTGGCGTTTTTCTTTAATAAAATTGAGAACAGACACATTGGCAAAACTGCCATAAGTCCAATTTGAACAATAAGCCTGTAAACATAGCCTGCGCCACTGAAACTGAAAAGCCCAAAATATGCAAGCACTTTTAAAACAACAAACAGTGCCATTATTATAAAATAAATCAGCCCAGTGTAGAACACAACCTTGTTATCAACTAGAAATGTCTTTTTTTCCATAAAACCTCATCTTTTAAGATATGCATTTGTAGATAAAAAATATATTGATTTTGCAAAATTTATTAATACTAAAGAGCTTGAATAATGCAGAACACCACAGCAATCACAAGACCAAGGGTCATTAGATAGATTTCTTTTCTTTTTTCTCTTTTTTCTTGCAATTCTTCTGCGGAAAGCAAATTGTTTGCTTTATTCTTTTCTTTTTTGTTTTGTTTTTCCAAGACAACAACTCTTTTTTCCACTGTTGCCTTGCTTTCTTGCTTTATGCTCGCTGTTTTGTTTTCCAGCCCGTCAATTTTCATTGTTTTCAATTTTTCTCGGTCTTTAATTTTTTTCATCAAATAGAAAACAAAAATGGTAAACAGCACAGCCAAAACAAAAAGTCCAATGGCAAGAAAAACATCGCCAACACTAACACTTTCGGGCAGACCACTTTCGCCAAAAGCATACATCATGGTAATCACAAGAAAGTTGTTCACAAAGTGCATAAGCATGCTAAGCCACAGTGCGCCTGTTTCCCACATTACATAGCCCAAAATAATTCCCAAAATAAAAGTATAGGGCAGTTGCGCTATCGTTCCGTGCATAAGAGAAAATGCTGCTGCACTTACCAAAATTGCTGGCCATTTTCCCCAACTTTTAAGTCCGTTAAAAACAATGCCACGATATATAAGTTCTTCACTGATTGCTGGAAGAACGCAAATCATCAAAACTGCTAGAAGATAATATCCAAAATTATCAAGAGGTAGGTCAATTCCTGTTGTAACGGTTATTCCAATTTTGTCTAGTCCAACAGAAAAAAGGGTGATAAGCTGAGAGGTCAAAAGTGCAACACCAACAGTAACAACAACCGCCAGCAGTGCGTTTAAAGGTTTTGTTTTTTGCTTTATGCCACACGCAACAAGTCCGTTTGTTTTGCTTGCTTTGTTATATACCAAAAACAAGCCAACAAGCAAAAGTGCTGTGATAATTCGCAAAAGACAAACAAACCAAGTCTCTGAATATACAAGATAAACGCCGTTTTCGTCCACTTGACTGCCATACAGAAAAACAGCAATGATTACTGCTGCCAAAAGCGGAAGAAGAATGGACCAGATGTAAACGATGTAGGAATCGTTTGGTGTGTAGGATAGTTTTTTCATTTGTTCCCCCTCAATTTTATAATTTTATAACAAAAAGGTGAATTTAGCAACAGAAATCATGCTTTTTTATTTAGCGCTAAACATATTTGAAAAAAAATCATGTTTTTTTCTTTCGTTTGAAATGAATTCCATATAGGAAATTGATAAAATACCACAAAAGCACCAGCACTACCATGATGATAACTGTTGCCAAAATGAGCGGAACAAAAGAATAGAAAAGAACACACAGCGATGCCACCAGCAAACAGTTTAGAAGATTTCCAACAACAAGGCACAAAATTCTTTGCCAAATTTTCAAATTTAAAAGCACACTGAGACCTGCGCCACTGTATATTCCAAAAACTGGCAAGGGCAATGCATAGAAAACAATCAACAGCACCATGGTTTTTGCGTTTGTGGTTTTGGTTTGCTTCTTTTTTGGTCTATTAAAAAACCGCATCTTTTTTTCAAGGAAACCTTCAATTTGCACAACATATTTTCCAAGTTTTTTCTTTTTTAATTTATTAAAGATTGGGGTTAAAAGCAAAACGACCAAAATTCCTGCAATTGTGCTTGCCAAAAAACTTACAACAGTTGCGCCCCAAACGCTCATTGCTCCGTTTCCCCAAACAGCAGTGGCACAACCAAGAGGAATTGCAATTTTTGAATCTACAAGTGGCATACAAGCACAAATTATTACCACTGCAAAAACGCCCCATGCACCAAAAACATTTATAATCTGTTCTTCAAACATATGTTATCTATATGTATCTTCCTGCGCAAATAGCTCTTTTTTTTGTTATACAGCGCCTAAAGTTTTTGGTAACACACGCCTTTTATCACGCCAAACTTAAAAGAAAAAAAATACTTTTTTATTTTGTTATACAGCGCCCAAAGTCAATTAGAAATTGA
>CASEYA010000110.1 GCA_949291975.1 uncultured Christensenella sp. | reverse complement strand
CTTTCTAATTCAAGTGCAATGGCAGATATTGTTGTAACTAAAATTTTAAATGGATTAAGTGGACAACTTGGACAAATGGGATTAACTATTCCTGAAACATATGAAGAAAGATTTACTCTTTTAAACACTGTAATTTCAAACTACTTGGATGATACAACTTGTCTTGGTATTCTTAGTCAATTTAAAAGCTTTATGAATGATGAAACTTATAATTTGTTAGTTGCAATGGGTGGCAAGACAGGATTGACACAATTTATATCAACTCTTAATGCATCATATGCATCTTATTATGCTGGTGATTATGTTGGACTTTATTTACCACAAGGTGTTGGTGCTTTTATTCAAGTTTATTCAAAATAATAAATTTTTAAGTTACTTACTTTATGAAAAAATGGCTTTGTATAAAAAACAGGTTGATGATAAACCTGTTTTTTATTTGTTGGCAAATTTTGTTTTTGTTTAGACAAATTTACTGTAAAATAGGTAAATAGAAATGTATTTAAAATTTTGAAGAAATATAAACAAAATTTATTAGAAGAATGACATAAAAAATTTTAGTTATAATTTTTAATTATATCTAGAAATATATCAATTTATATGTGTTATGCAGGTGCTATGCAGGTATTATGCATTTCGTTTTTGCGCATAGTTATTGTGAAATATTAGGGAACATGTGTTATAAAGATAAAATTTTAGTAAAAAATCATGTTGCCTAAATTCATTTGACTTTTGCCTGTTTTTATGCAACAATAGTGATGAATGGAGTATTATTATGGAAAGAAAATTTGAGTTTTATGGAAATCTTATTTTTGCTGTTTTAATTGTTGTGGCAACTTTATGCTTTTTGTTTATTGACATAAGTGATTATATTACAAAAACAATTGCCAGCGCACTGTTTGTTTTGTGTGGCGCATTTAATCTAATTCTTGTTTATGATAATAAAACAAACAACGCATGGAAATCAATTATAATGCTTATTGGCCTTGTTTTTGCAATGATTGGTGATATTGTTCTGATTGGTAACTTTATGGTGGGTGCAATATTTTTTGCAATAGGGCACATATTCTTTTTCATATATTTTTGTCTTTTACAAAAATTTAATTGGGCAGATTTAATTACTTTTGCTTTTCTTGTTCTGATTTCAATGCTTGTTATTTTCCTTTATCCATTTGAATTCGATGGTATGCAACCACTTGTTGCTGTTTATGCTGTTATAATTTCCCTTATGCTTGCGAAAGCGGTTGGTAATTATGTTAAAAGTCCAACAACGGAAAATCTTATTGCGTTACTTGGAGCGTTCTTGTTCTTCTTTTCAGATTTAATGCTTTTGTTTTTTGTTTATGGTGGGAACACTATTGTATTTGATTATTTATGTGTTTGCACTTATTATCCAGCAGAGTTTTTATTGGCATTAACAATTTTGTTACAAAAAGACAATTATAAAAAACGATTTTAACTTTCTAGGATAAACACTATGCTAAGATTAAATCTATATTTCTATTTTTGCTAGATTGATTTTTGCAGTATGCAAACATGTTTAATGTTTGTGATTTTTAAATAATTATTATAATGTTATTGCAAAATTTTTGAATTTATGTTAGTCTTTATATAAGAAAGCAATCATAAAATAAAGTTGGAGGATTTTTTATGTCAAAAAAATTAAATGAAGAAGAAATGAAAGCGCTTTTTACAAACATTTTAAATAAAAATGAAAAAATAATAAAAGTAATAAAGCCAAACAAATTAAAACTTTTTATCTATTGGTTCACATATTCTTTTTGGCTTTGTTTTTGGCTTGCTTTTTGTTCTGTTATACCTATGATTACATCAGGGCTTGATGGTGAATCAGTTATATCTTGGGAATACTATATGATTCCAGTTGGAGTTATTGTTTTAATTTTTTTATTAACTGCAATTTTTGCAGAGGTTTATTATAGAAATAATTTCTTTGCATACACAGACTCTAGAGTTTTAATTCGTTCTGGAATTATTGGAATTGATTTTAAAAGTTTAGATATGCGCTATGTTGGTGCTTTGAATGTAAAGGTTGGATT
>CASEYA010000109.1 GCA_949291975.1 uncultured Christensenella sp. | reverse complement strand
GAAAAACAAACAAAAAGGGCTGCCATGAAATTCAGTTTTTTGGTGCTGAACGGATTAATTTTGAACTCCTTTTTGATTTTCATTTTTGTTTCCCCATTTTTTGTTGGTATTTTAAAAATTTAGTGTTTTGATTTTCATTTTTGATTCTAAATTTTTTTTCTATTTTTTAATCTTTGATTTTTAAAAAATTTTGATTTTTTATCTAACAGTTGTCTGACGAACTAAAAGCCTTTAATTTTTGTTGTTTTTAAATTTATCGTTTAAACTTCTTAATTAAAACTTATGGTTGTTTTGATTTACCCGTTTTGTCTCTGTATGATTTTTAAGCATTTGGACAAAAAAATTTAAGTTTGTTCAAAACTTACACCTTGATGTATCGTTCTTTGTTGCAACTTTTTTGTTTTTTGATTAATTTTAAATTTGCTTAAAATTTGAAAGCAATCAAGCATCAATCTTCAAACTGTTTGCCTTGAATTTTAAAAAGCAGAAATACATCATTTTGTGGTGTAACTGCTGGCAAAAATTAAATGTCCACACTATTTTGCAAAGACATAAATCGGGCCAACCACAAACCTTTGCTGTGATTACACATATAGTATATCTAATTTTACATCTTTTAGCAAACATTTTTTGAATATTTTTTAATTTTATTTATTTTTAATTTTATTTGGCAAAATTTTATCTTTACATCATTTTGTGGTGTATATTGCAAAATAAAACTTCAGCTTCTTACTTAAAATTTAACTTTTTCATATTTGGTCAAAAAAATTCATTAAAACCTTTAAAAACTTATTCATTTTTAAGATAAAAAGCGTTTAATATAATTTCTCTGATACACACTTAAAATTTTTTAGCATTTTTACAATTCATTTCACTGTTATATTGTTTTTACAATCAAATTTTCTAAAATTTAAACTTGATAATATTCTAAAAAAGGGACAATATAAATATATAACGATAATTTTTTTAAAAACTAAGGTGCTTCCCCAAAAACCTGAGCAGTGTGCTTTTAAACAAGCACTTCATTTTAAGTGTAAAAAATTTTATAAAGCCGTTGCAAAAAACTTTTTTATGTGATAGAATTAAAAAACATGGAGAGATGTCAGAGCGGTTTAATGTGCACGCTTGGAAAGCGTGTGTGCGAAAGCACCGGCGGTTCGAATCCGCCTCTCTCCGCCAGAATGAAATTATACGCACCCTTAGAGTAACTTTGGTTGCGTTTTTTAAAATATAGTTTGAAAATTTTTACTTTTTTTAATATCAAAAACAAATAACTTTGTCATTAAAATTTAAAAACACAAAAACAAGATTAAATGCAAATCATTATAAAAAATAAAACAATATAAAGGCTTTATTTTATGGAATTAAACTTTAACCACAGAGACAAAACAATTAATATAAAAAGTGCCACTGAAAATGACGCACCTCTTTTGCTATCTTGGTGGAATAATGGAGAAATCATGGCTCATGCAGGTTTTCCGCTTGGTTTAAACATAGATTTAAATAAGATAAAAGAAAACATTGCAAAAAATAATGATAACAGACAGTTGTTAATTATAAGATGCAATAATATTGCCATAGGCGAAATGAATTTTGAAATAAAAAATAAAATTGCTTCTTTTGGTATAAAAATATGCAATAAATCTTTTCAAAATGGTGGCTATGGAACGGTTATTTTAAAAGAACTATTTAAGTTTTTATTTGAAAATAAAAAAGTTAACAAAATTGTCTGTGATACAAATTTAAACAACACTCGTGCTCAATTTGTTTATGAAAAAAAATTGAATATGAAAAAAGTAAAAACTGAATGCAATTGCTTTACAAATCAAATTGGTGAAAAATGCTCTGCTGTGTTTTTTGAGGTAACAAAACAAAACTTTATGAAGCTTATTAAGGAAAAAGAGTAAAATCTTGCTAAATTTAGCAAGCATTAGTTAAAAGTGAGGTATTTATGAAATTACCACCCCAAAGAAAAGACTATGCAAAATTAACTCGAAAAAAGTTGATTGATTTAAGACAAGAAGTAATGTTTGCAATTATGAATTACGAAAATAAACACATCTTATGCACCATAGATTTTAATCCGCCCAGCACTTTGGTCGATTCAACAATTAATGAAGAAACCATGTATTATTGGAATAATTTATTGCTTGAATTACTTTCACAATTAATAGAAGAAAAAAGGTTGAAAGAGACCTTTCCTTTCCTATATAAAAAGAAATCTAAAACAGATAACAAAAAAACATAAAAACATTTTCTTTTGATTTACATCTTGAAAATTTAAACAATTGGTGGTATAATGAAGTGAATTCATATAAGGAGAGCGCTAATGAACCTAAAAGAACTAAAGGAATTAAATGAAACCGCACTTATCAGCCTTAAAAGATACAAACAGGCTCAAACAAAGGAAAAAGGCACCACAAACACTGATATGATGAAAGATTATTACCTTGCAAAACACATTTCTGGTCAAATGGCGAAATACAGCAAAGTGTTTGACATCAATGCTTTTGATTTGGCAAATGAAGTAAAAAGTTTTCTAGAAGAAAAAACTGGAGATACATACAGTTTTAACATTGTGCTGGACAAAAAAGAAAGACAAGAACTTAAAGATGAATTTGGTCCTAAATTTATTGAAGTATATGACTATTTTCTTGTGCTAGAACACAAAAGCAAACTTTTTGATGATGATTTAGATAAATTTACAACCACCACCACAATTCCAGTTGCAAAATGCAGAAGTAGCAAGGTGTCTAACAATGAAAACACTCTTGCTTTTGATGAACAAGATGCTTTTGACAGTTTTTCTAGAAAAACGGTAAATCTGCTTGGATGTAACCCAATTTATATACCAAATTATGATAACCCAGAGCCTTGTGCAGTTGCAAAGAAGTTTGGAATGGAAGATTTCCTTTGGGATGTTGTTGATAGACAAATTATGAAAACAAAAAATCAAAAACTTGAAGAAATAAAACAAGAAATTTCCTCTCTTGAAGCAAAACAATCAAACATTTCTTCAGGCAGTGTTGACTTTTTATCAAGATAAATTTACTAAGCGATGTTATAAATTGACATCGTTTTTTATAAAAAGATGCTACATCTAAAATTTTTTATAAAAAATTGATTTTTTACCTTTTATGATATAATTTTGAAAAAGTGAGAAAAGAACATGGAATATATTTTAATATACACATCCCCTATTGGCAAAATTTTGATAGAAAGCAATGAAAAAGCGCTTTGTGGGCTTTGGTTTGTTGGACAGAAACATTTTCCTGATAAATTTAAAGAGTTCAAAAATTCAAATCAAACGGACAAATTTACCCAAAAGAAAAATTTGCCCATTTTAAAACAAACAAAAATGTGGCTGGACGAATATTTTTCTGGCAAACAACCAGAATTTACTCCACCTATTGATTTTTGCAACGCAAGTGTATTTCAGCAAAAAGTTTGGCAAATTTTGCTTGAAATTCCATATGGAAAAACCATAACATATAAAGACATTGCAAAAAGAATTGAAAAAGAAACTGGCAAAAAAGCGTCTGCACAAGCGGTTGGTGGCGCTGTTGGAAGAAATAAAATTTCAATCATCATACCATGCCACAGAGTTTTGAGTGTAAACAAAAATCTAACAGGCTATGCTGGTGGAATTAAACGCAAAATTGCATTGCTGCAAAACGAAAAAATTGATACAACAAAACTTGAACTTCCTAAAAGCAAAAACTAAAAAGCATTTTTAAGAATTTTCTTGCCATGATGATTATAGTTTTTAAGCGACAAAATATAACTTGTTACAAACAAATAATTTTAAATTCATAAATTCTTCATAAAACCCATTCACATGGTTATACTACCATAAAACAAAACCAAATTATTGACAATTATCACAATAAAGTCTATAATTAATCTATATACTATTTAAGGAGAATAAAATGAGTTCATCAACAATATCAAAAATTCAAAAACTATTTAAAAACAAAGAAAATGCCGAAGAAAGTTCTTCCCTTAAAGAATTTATAGAGCAAATTAATGATGGAACTTTTGACATGGGAAACTTGCCTGAACTTTTCTATAGCCACAACAGCAAAGAAATTAATGAAATATTTAACAATGAAGAACTGCAACCAAAAATATTTGAAATTGCTTCAAAATATTTTGGAACTGACAAAATTTATGTTGGAAACTATGATTATGACAATCAAGAGCCTTGTCCATATGAAGTAATTTTAGGCGATGTTGTGCCTTTCTTTAGAAAAGACAGCATTGTTCTGCCAAACACACAAGTTGTATTTGGTAATATTTGTGGATATTTTGACCCACAACAAAGCAAGGTAAAATATGTTATATCAGCAAATGTTGGCAACAGCAAAACAACTGGCAACTTGAGATGTGTGCAAGAAAGTCTTTCAGCCACAACAGAAAACTTAAAAGGTATTCAACAAGAACTTGCAAAAAAACATATGGACAGTTCGTCTTGGGATGAATTAAGCATTAAAAACCTGGAGTATGTTGGCCACATGGAACAAATGCATTCACACCTTGTAGACACCGATGCATTGCAATATTGTGGAGGCATTCATCAAATTGGATATTCTATGGCATCAATAAACCCCTACTCTACAAGTGACTTGCAAAAATTCTGCCCAGACAAAGCAGATATGCAACACATGACAACTGTATTGGAAAGCAAACAAATCCGCAAAGAACATAAAATTGACTATCTTAACACAATTTTACAAGAGACAAGACGGGAAATTATGGGACAAAACCGCAGAACAACAAACTCTAAATCACTAGGCAACTAAAACAACTTTGATAACATATGAAGAAAGATTTTAAAACACATTAAAGAATTAACAAAAACTAATAATTTTAAGCAATGAAAAGTTTAAATAAAAAATGTTCATATTAAAAAATATATATTTATATAAAGGAATAAAGAACAAATGATAGAAAAAGAAGAAATAATGGCAAAAATGAGGGAAAGTTTGCGCAAGGAAAAATCTACAACAATACTTGAAGAACTGG
>CASEYA010000108.1 GCA_949291975.1 uncultured Christensenella sp. | reverse complement strand
TGGAACGAAGAACTTGAAAATTTGTGTTGGAATAACTTTTTGGAAACAGGTGAAATTGGCTTTTATCTTTTATATAAAGATTTAAAGCGAGAAAAAAATGAACCTAACAACAAAAGGAATTGTTCTAAGAGCAACAAACTACAAAGAAAGCGATAAAATTCTTTCAATTTTCTCTTTGGAGCTGGGAAAAATCAGCGCCACACTCAAAGGTTGCAGAAAACCAAACGCAAAACTTAAATTTGCGGGCATGCCTTTTTGTTTTGCGGAATTTGAACTTGTTAAAAAGGGAGATTTTTTTACTGTTACAAATGTAACAGAAATTGAAAGTTTTTTTGATATTACCACCGATTTTGAAAAACTTTGGTATGCAACCAGCGTTTTGGAATGCTGTGAGGTTGTTATAAACCAAAACGAACCAAACACCAAACTTTTTCTTGCTTGCCTAAAAGCACTGAAAGGCTTTTGTTTTGATAACACTGGCAGCAAGATTTTGCTTGTTAAATTTTTAACCGAACTTTTTGCTGGCACGGGATATGAGATTGAAATCACAAAATGCAAAAAGTGTGATGCAACACTTCATTATGACATTTTTTTTGATTTTAACCTAAGCAGTTTTGTCTGTGGGCTTTGCCGAGATGAAAATTCAGTAAAAATTTTGCCAGCAGAGTTTTCTGCATTTAAAATCATTTCTCAAACAGAATTTGAAAAGCTTTCAAGCATAAAACTTAAAAGCGATGTTTTAGACACTTTGGTTCACTTGTTATCCAGCACTTTTACAGCAAAATTTGGACATATTATAAAAAGTTTAAAAATTTTGAAAAAATAAAAGTAATTTAAAAATATTTGGCGAATAATTATTATAACTAGTCTAATGAGGAAAAAATGAGCAAAGGATTTACAACCGAGTGGAAAGACGAGCTTAAATCTCGAAGCGACATCGTAACCACTATTTCACGCTATATAAAACTTGATAAAAAAGGCAAAAACTATTGGGGTATTTGTCCTTTTCACTATGAAAAAACGCCAAGTTTTTGCGTGAACGAGGTTGAACAGTTCTATAAATGTTTTGGCTGTGGTGAAAGCGGTGATGTGATTACCTTTGTGCAGAAATATGAAGGTGTTGGATTTCCCGAAGCCATAAGCATTCTTGCAAAAAATGCTGGAATGGAAATTCCAAGTCTAGAAGATAACAGCAAACTTATGCTTCAAAAAAAGGAAAAAGAGCAGGTTTTGCAAGCATTGAAAATGGCTGCAAAAATATATTATCAACTTTTAAAATCTCCACAGGGAAAGACAGCGCAGGAATATCTTAAAAAGCGCAATGTAGATGAAAAAAGCGTGGTTACCTTTGGAATTGGATATTCCCCAGATTTTAACACCACTATAAACGAACTTTCAAAGCATTTTTCCCTTGATATACTCAAAAAAGCAGGACTGGTTGAAACAAGCGCCTCGGGCAAACACTTTGACCCATTTGCACAAAGGCTGATTTTCCCACTGATTAACTCCTATGGTGATGTAATTGGTTTTTCCGCACGGATAATCGAGGACAAGCCTTTTGCAAAATATAAAAACAGTTCGCAAGGGCTGGTGTTTGATAAAAGCAGGGTTATTTTTGGCATTAATCTTCTGAAAAAACTTAAAAAAGAAAGCCACAGCGATATTCCATATGCAATTTTGGTAGAAGGGCAACTTGATGTGGTCAGCATGCATCAAGCGGGCTTTAAAAGCACCATTGCTTCGCTGGGCACTGCCCTAACACCTCTTCATGCGCAAGAAATCAAGCGGATGACAAACACTGTTGTTTTGCTTCTTGACGGAGATAGCGCAGGACAAAAAGCAACAATTAGAAGCATAGATATCCTTAGACCAACAGGCATAACGGTTAAGGTTGCAACCTTGCCCGAAGGGCTGGACCCTGACGAATTTTTGAAAAAATATGGCAGTGAAAAAATGCAAAAACTTTTAGACAAGGCTACTGATGCAACCGACTTTCAGATTCAAACACTTGCAAAAGGTTTTGACCTTTCAGACAAGCAAAACAGGGCAAAATTCATTAAAAGTGCGCTTAACATCATTGCAAACCTTGAAACAGATGCAGAAAAGAACATCTATCTTGAAACAGTGCGGAAACTTTCAAATGTTCCTGTTGATGTTTTGCGTCAAGACTTGCAAAATGTTAAACAAGAAAGTTTTGTGGAAGAAAAGGAAAAGTTTGAAGAAAACTTTGACAGTGACGCATACATCTTGGCAGACAAATTCATTCTTGCCTCACTTTTGTATCACAAACCTTGGGCGAACATAGAAGAGTGTGAAAATTTAACCTTTCTTAACAGTGATGCCAACCTTTTGTTTGACTACATCAAAAAAGGAACACCAGAAAAACCAGCAATTGTTGGCGGAGTGTTTACCATTATTGATGTTGAAAACAGCCCACTTATCAAAGGCGTTATAAACTATGTTTTTAATGATGAAATATCAGAAAAAGTTTGGAAAGACTGCCTGAATAAAAACAAAGAACGTGAACTTTTAATGGAAAAAGACAAACTGGAAAACATGCTTAGAGTTGCAGATATTGACCAAAGAAAAGAAATTGCAAAAAAGATGTTTATGTTAGACATTGAAATTGCAAAATTAAAGATAAAATGATTTAAGGAGAAAATATTTTGGATTTTGAAAACGAAATTGAAAAAATAAAAGAAATTGCAAAGCAAAAAGGCTTTATTAACGAAGAAGATATATATATAAGGCTTTTAAAATACGAAGCATCTGCAAAGCAGATTGATGACATCATGACAAAACTCAAAGAAGATGGTGTTGTTATCAAAAAGGAAGAGGACGACATCAAAGACGATGCAATGCTTGAATCTCTTATGAACCAAGCCAACATCAATGACCCTGTGAAGATGTATTTTAAAGACATTGGCAAACAAGGACTTTTAACACCAGAAGAAGAAATTGAACTTGGCAAGCGCATTATGGCTGGCGATGAAGAGGCAAAGAAAAAACTTGTTGAAAGCAACCTTCGTCTTGTTGTGAGCATTGCAAAACGCTGGGTTGGAAAAACAAGCATGAGTTTCAGCGACCTAATTCAAGAGGGCAATCTTGGCTTAATTAAGGCTGTTGACCGTTTTGATTACCGCCGTGGCTTTCACTTTTCTACATATGGAACTTGGTGGATAAGACAGGCAATTTCAAGAGCAATTGCCGACCAAGCAAGAACAATCAGGCTTCCTGTTCACATGGTTGAAACAATTAACAAACTTGGCAGAGTGACCCGCCAACTTTGGCAAGCACTTGGCAGAGAGCCAACTGATGCTGAAATTGCAGACAAAATGGGAATTACCGAAGACAAAGTTTGTGAAATCAAGAAAATCGCACAAGAGCCAACCTCGCTTGAAAGTCCCGCAGGCGAAGAAGGAGACAGCGAAGTTTATGACTTTGTTGTTGACGAAAACGCAAAAAGTCCAGTTGATTCAGTGGTGCAAACCATTTTGAAAGAGCAACTTTTGTCTGTGATAGACACCCTTACCCCTCGTGAGCAAAAGGTCATTCGTTTGCGCTATGGAATTGATGATGCTCATCCTCGCACCTTGGAAGAAGTTGGAAAGGAATTTAATGTAACTCGTGAAAGAATAAGACAAATTGAGGCAAAAGCCCTTAGAAAACTTCGCAACCCAAGCAGAAGCAAAAAGTTAAAGGATTTTTGGGATGAATAGACTTTCCAAACGCCAACAGGCAATTGTTTTGTTGTGTGAAAAGCACAAAACAACCATTGATGTTGGCTGTGACCATGGATATATTGGCGCAGAACTTTTAAAAAGTGGAAAAACAGAGTTTTTAACCGCCACAGACATCAGTAAAAAAAGTCTTTTAAAAGCGCAAAAGTTGTTTGAAAAAGAAAACCTGAAAAACACAAAAACAGTCTGTGCAAATGGTCTTGATTTCGAAAATTCTCTTGCCGAACAAGTCATCATTGCAGGCATGGGCGGAACAAACATTATTGATATTTTGAAAAACTATCAGCACAGAGACAAAGTTTTATGCTTTATTTTGCAACCCATGAAAGAAGTTGCACTTTTAAGGAAATATCTTTGTGAAAACAACCTTTTTATTGAAAAAGACATTGTTGTTTGTGATAAAAAGAAATTTTATCACATATTGGCAGTAAAACAAGGAAAACAAGAATTAAAAAGCATCAACATTCATTTTGGTGCATACCTATCCACACAAAGTGAAGATTTTTATCTATGGTTAAAAGACAAAGAAAGAAAAATAAAAAAAATTGTTGCCACCATACCCAAAGACAATGAAAAATTGCAAGTTTTTCAAAATTGTTTAAAGGAAATCAAAGAAATAAAACAAAAAAAGAAAAATACAGCGTAAAATATTAAAAGGAGCAAAAAAATGTTAGAAGCAATTTTAGAGTATCAAAAAAAGGATGGACAACTTGTAAAAATTGAAAATGAAATTTCAAACAGCAAAGCAAAAAAAGTTGTTAATCAAATGGTTGCAGTTGTAAAAGAAGGTCAGCAAAAAATTGTTAGCATTGAAAAAAATGCCAGCAATTTGATTAAAAGTTTTCAGGAACTTGAAGCAAACTTTAACAAGCAAAACAAACTGCTTAACTCTTTAAATGAAACAAAACTTGAAGATTTGCCAACAGAAAAGCTGGAACAACTGGAAAAGCAAGCAAATGCAATTAATGCAGAACTTTTAATGCTGGAAAAAAGCATAGCAAAACTAAGCAAGGAAATTTCGGCAACCCTTAAAGAATTTGAAACAAGCAAAAAAGATGTTCTTTCTGCAAAGCAAAAGCACAAACAAGCAATGCAAGCGTATAACACCCTGCTTGAAGGCAAAAAAGAAGAAATGGAAAAACTGAAAAAAGAACTTGCAGAACTAGAAAAAAAGGCCGAGCCAAAACTGATTCACAAATATAAAAAAATGCGAGAAGACAAAAAATACCCCGTTTTTGTTCCACTTTTAAAGAATTCTTGTGGTGGATGTTTGATGGAACTCTCTATTTCACAGCACAACAAGCTTGACGAAAAAGGCATGTTAGAATGTGAAAACTGTCACCGCATAATTTATAAAAAATAATTTTTTTGTTATACAGCGCACAAAATTTGATTATTTAACAACCTTGTAACACGCCAAACCTTAAAGACAAAAATAACTTTTTTGCAAGTTTCAATGTTTATAAATCTCAGTTTATAGTTTTTAAAATTAAAAAAAGAGTTTAACTAATAAAAATTAAACTCTTTTTTCTTTGCCAGTTTGAACCTTGTTAACTAAGTCCGTTATTTTTAGATTTTTTTGCTAATTAAATTTTTTTAACATTCTATATTTTTATTTTATCTGCCAGTCAATTTCGGCTTCGCCGTGCTGTTTTAAAAATGCGTTTGCTTTGCTGAAATGCTTGCAACCAAAAAAGCCATTAAAAGCAGAAAGTGGGCTTGGGTGAGCGCAGGCAAGCACCAAATGTTTGGTTTTATCTATGTTTGAGGCAAACTCTTGTGCATTTCTTCCCCACAGCATAAAGACAATTGGTTTTTCTTGCTTGTTCAGTTTTTGAATGATGGCAGATGTAACAACCTCCCAACCCTTGCCCTTGTGCGAGTTGGCACAGCCCTTGCGAAC
>CASEYA010000107.1 GCA_949291975.1 uncultured Christensenella sp. | reverse complement strand
GGAGCAATTGTTGGTATCAACGGAAGTTCAGGACAAATTACAAACTGCACAGCAGGAAACACTGGCACTTCTGCAAGTTTGGTTAACATTCAAGTTAGCAATTTTGAGAACCACACCTATAGTGTTGGTGGAATTGCAGGAAAAAATGAAGGCACAATTTCAAATGTAGTTAACTATAACAGTTCGCAAATTATTGCAGATAATCCAAACGGAACACTATATGCTGGTGGAATTGTTGGACAAAACCTTTCAAATGGAAATGTTAACACAGTAACAAACGAAGGTGAAATTTCAATCTCAACCGAGAATTCAGCAAGCACAGCAGGTGGAATTGCAGGATATAATGGATATCGTGGTGTAATCAGCCTTGCAAAAGTTCAAAACTCAAACATTTCAGCTTATCTTGTTGGTGGAATTGTTGGTGAAAATGTTGGCGAAGACACAAACGGGTTCGTATCCGTAAAACAAAGCCAAGTTTTTGATAGCACCAATCTTTCTGGAGACAGAGCTGGTGGTTTGGTTGGAAGAATGTATCGTGGTATAATTGAAAACTGTGCAACCTATGCAAATCTTTCAGCACAAACAATGGCAGGTTTTGCAGTAACAGTAGAGGGTTACACAGGCAGTGGTGGAAATGGTAAATATGCAATTGTTCAAACCTGTTTCTCAGGTGCAACATTTGATGGGCAAGCAGGCAAAGCATACGCTGAAACAACAAGTGTAATTCGTGGAACAAATAATTATCTTTACTGTATTTTAAGAGGTGAGGACGGAGCAAACCCAGATTCATATAAGATTGCTGGTTACATTAAGAATTGTAAATATAACCGTGCAGGACCTGATGCAACAGGACAAGGTGAAGAGAGTTATCGTCAACAAGGTTCTAACAACTTTGGACCATTCAAGGGTTCAATTCCAGACGGAATCACAAGTGATGCAGACTGCAAGAAAGCAAGCACTTTTGATGGAACAAAATGGCTTTCAAGCATTTGGGTAATTGCAGACGGACAATATCCACAAATAAATTTCGATAATTAGAAAATATTAATCAGTTAAAAAAAGAGTATATATTAAGTTTTGTCTTAAAATATACTCTTTTTTATGTTAATTAATTCTTTTATTTGGAAAGTGCGTTGGCTCAGCGGATGGAAGAAAAGCATTGTTTGATATTATAGTTTTATCATTTGTGTTGTTTTTAATATTGCTAACGTTTTGTGAATTACTTATTTGACCTTGCTTAAGTTTTTCAACGGTTGGTTCATCTAGTTTTCTGTTTTCATCTGCTTTGTTAACTGTTGCAGTGTCTTTTATTTCTTCTTTGTCTAGCTTATTTTCAACAGTTTGTGTTTGCTCGGGTGCGTTATAGAGTTCGCTGTTTTCTGATGTGTTACTATCAAAAACACCAACCTGAGCAAGAAAAACCATTAAAATCACAAATAAAAGCGCAAAATAAATCAAATATCCAATTACTTTGCGTTTTATACTTACCGTTCTTTCTTCTGACATATATAACCTCACTTTTTTATATGTTGTGAGAAAGTAAATTTTTTATTCATTCTTTTAAAAACAAAACGCAAAATAAATTTTAAATTCAAAAATTTTTATTTTTTATTATATTTTTAAAGATATAATTATATTTAAAAAAGTGAATTTTAACTTTTAAACAAAAAACTCTATAACATAATTTATAGAGTTTTCTTTATTTTTTCTAGTCTTTTATTCGATAGATATTGCTTAAATGCTCTTGACTTGCAACGTCTATTCTAATTTCTTTTTCTACATTTGCGCCACGATTTATAAGTGTTTTTTTAATGGTTTGAATTGCAATTTCTGGGCTGTTGTTTTGTTCACTTAAATGTGCCAAAATAACTCCACGAGGGGTGTTTCCCAGCAGTTCAAAAATTGCTTCTGCTGTTTGTTCGTTGCTTAAATGTCCATGTTGCGACATAATGCGATTTTTAAGTTTTGTTGGGTAATTTTCATTGTTTTTAAGTTTTAAAATATCATGGTTAGATTCAAGCAAAACAAAATCACTTGTTTTAAGCTCGTTTAAAATGTTGGGGGTGGTGTGTCCAAGGTCGGTTGCTGTGCAAAATTTTTTATTGTTTTCATATATCGAAAAGCCAACGCAATGGTTTGAATCATGGTCAAGTTCAAAACTTTGAATTGCTAAATCATTGATTGCAAACATTTTATCTCCAAACTCAACTTGTGATAAAAGCGGAATTTCTCCAACTTTATCTAAAATGGTGTTCCAGTTTTTTTGATGAACATAAATTTTTGTTTGGTATTTTTTGCTGAACTGCAAAATTCCTTTTGTGTGGTCAGAATGCTCGTGTGTTACCAAAATGGCTTCAATTTCTGTTGGCATAACATTAATTTTTGCAAGTCTTTGTTCAAGTTCACTTCTAGAAAGACCAGCATCAATCAAAATCTTGGTGCCTCTTGCTGTTTCAATAAATGTTGAGTTGCCTTTGCTTCCGCTTGCCAAAACACAAATGCGCATTTTTAACTCCTTTAGATAACGATAATTTTATAACAAAATGGAATAAAAATCAAGAAAATAGAAAAATTATTTCTTTTTTTCTAAAATAATAACAAAAAAATAAAGAAAAAAACATATTATTCAAATCTCAATTTTTTGCCGTTGTTTTATAATGAGATTGGAGGCATTTATGAGTAAATCAAGAACTGTTTTCTATGTTGGACTTAAATATTTCCTTTTTTTCCTTCTTTTTTATCTACTTCATTCAGCACAAATAGAGGGCGTTAGACCTTTTGCTTTTGGAATGCTTTTTGCGCTTGTTTGGTGCAATCAAAAGATATATATCTTGGCACCACTTTATGTTTTAAGTGGTTTGTTAATTGAATTCACATTAAACAACATAATTTGTCTATTTTGCACCGTTATTGTTTTTGGTGGATTTTACTTTTTGCATTATAAACTTAAAAAGCCACTTAATCACATTTTAATTGGTATCTATGCTTTTCTATCACAATTTGCATTTATATATTTAAGTCTTGGAAACACCGAGCAAATGATAAAAGCAATAATAACTTTGATTGTTGGAATAATTTGCCTTTATGCATATCTGTTTTTTATGCAAAGTTTGCTTATCCGTGGACTAAGACGAAGATATACCATAGATGAAGTTATTTCAGCAGGTGTGTTTTTAATTTCTGTTGGTGTTGGACTTGCTTGTATGTATGATTATCAAAATATTTTTTCAACTGCTATATTTTATTTTTTGGTTATACTTTTTGTTTATATTTTTAACACGGCAACCAGCATAAGTTTTTCAGTCTTGCTTGCTGTTGGGGGAGTTCTTGGCAGTAACAACATGGCACTTTTTCTTTGCTTAACACTTGCTTCTTTGGTTGCAAATTTAACAAAATCAAACAAACGAATCTTTTGCTTGTTGGCAATATTTTTAATTGACCTTTTTGTTAATCTTTATTTTTTCAATTATTACAGTATATATATGCTTCTTTCAGTCTTGCTTGCTGGAATGCTTTTTCTTATCATTCCGCAAAAGACCCTTTCAAAGTTAATGGTGTTTGTGATAAGTGAAAAAGAGGAATATGCTCTAAGAAACATAATAAACAGAAGCAGAAACACGCTTTATAAAAGAATTTTTGGTGTAAGTGAAGTCTTTAATGATATGCAAACACTTTTTTTGTCTATGGCAAACAAAGAATTGTCGCCTGAACAAGCGGTTGAAAAACTTTCAAATCAAACACAGAAAATAAATTGTGAAAGATGTGCAAGAAAAAATGAATGTCTAAGACTGCGCTTTGACGCAACAACCAAAGAAATTGAAAAACTTTGCGCACTGGCAATGGCACGAGGAAAGGTAAGTGTGCTTGATGTTCCCAGCACTTTAAGTTCGAATTGCACCAAAATTAACAGTTTAATAAATTCCATAAACGAAGGGGCAAGAGAATTTGAAGATTATGCAAAAGTTCTAAATGGCATAAGTGCAGGGCATATGTTGGTTGCCGACCAACTTTTTGGTGTATCTCAAATTCTAAAAAGTTTAGCAGAAGAAGTAAATCTTAACATAACCTTTGACATCTCAAATGAACAAAAAATCATTGAGGAACTTGCATATTATCACATCCTTTGCAGTGAGGCTGTTGTTTATTTTAAAAACAAAGAAATTGCAAGCGTTAATCTTGTTATTGCGAATAAAGATGTCAAAGACGAAAAAATAGTAAAAATAGTCAGCAAAATTTTGAACTTAAAAATGGAAATTGCCAACATTCAATCAGCAGAAAAAAGTGGCTTTTCTCTGATGACGCTAAAAATGTGGGTAACCTATGATGTGGTTTTTGGCAGTGCTGGCGTAACAAAAAATCAAAGTTCTGCAAGCGGAGACACACATTCGGTTTTGCGTGTTGGTGATGATAAAATTTTTATGGCGCTTTGCGATGGCATGGGCAGTGGGGAAAAGGCAGAACAAATAAGCGAAGTTGCTCTAACTTTAATTGAAAACTTTTACAAAGCAGGTTTTTCGTCATCACTAATTTTATCCAGTGTCAATAAAATTCTTTCAATGAAAGGGGAAGATACTTTCAGCGCATTGGACATTTGCGTGTTTGACCTAAGGCAAGCGTTTTGTGATTTGGTTAAACTTGGTTCACCAATGGGTTTTGTAAAAAGAAAAGATACAACCACAGTCATAGAAGCGGGCTCTTTGCCTCTTGGAATTTTAGAGGACGTTAAGCCAAATATTCAAAGTTATGCACTCAGCGGGGGTGATATGATAATTTTAATAACAGATGGCATTTTAGAAGCTTTTGGCAGTTTTGAATATTTGCAATCTTTTATTAACAATCAAGACACAACCAACCCACAAATGCTTGCAGATTTAATTGTTGAAGAGGGGCTTAGAATATGTCAAAATTTTGCACCCGATGACATGACTGTTTTGATTGGAAAAGTTTGGCAAAAAATTTAAAGCAATAAAAATGCAAAAAAATAGCATAAAAAACACTAAAATTTGTTGTTTTTTACTAATTTTTATCAATTTTTTAAAAGAGTATTGAAATTTTTTGCTTTGTGTTATATAATATAACAAAAGAAAAAGTTGGAGAAAATAATGGAGAAAGTTTTAGAATTAATAAAAGAGAAAAAAATGTTTCCGCAAGGTGCGACCATTGGCGTTGCGTGCAGTGGTGGCTCTGATTCCATGACCTTGCTTCATTTTTTGAATGCAAACAAGGAAAAGTTGGATATAGAAATTGTAGCAATTCATGTTGACCATGGCACTCGTGAAAATGATGCTCGTGATGCATATTTTGTAGCAGATTATTGCAAAGAAAATCACATTCGTTTTCAAAAATTCAAAGTAGAGGCAAGTGTTGTTGCAAGACACAAAGGTTGTGGTATTGAACAGGCTTGCCGTGAAGCACGCTATGGTGTTTTTGATGGGCTTAGAAAAAGAGGAATTGTTGACAGAGTTGCGCTTGCTCATCATCAAAGCGACCAAGCAGAAACTGTTTTGCAACACATCTTGCGTGGCAGTGGTCTTGCTGGTGCAAGCGGAATGCAATATATTCGTGATGATTTTTATGTGCGACCATTTCTTGATACAACCAAACAAGAAATTATGTCATATATTTATGAAAATCAAATTCCATATGTCGAGGACGAAACAAATCAAGACACAACCTTAACAAGAAACTTTTTGCGTCAAAAAATTTTACCAGAATTAAGACAAGTTTGGCCAAAGGTTGATGAAACACTTTGCAACTTTGGAAAGATTTGCAAAGAAGATGACGACACTATTCGTTCACTTATGAATTTTGATGCTGTTTTAATCACTCCAAAAATAATCAAAATTCCACTAACTTATTTTGAATATTCAAAAAGTTATGTGTCAAGACTTATATTAGACCTTTTTGCAAAACTTGGAGTAACGCAAGGAATTGAAAAGAAACATATAGACAGCATCTGTGAATTTGCAAAAAACAGCGAAAATGGTGCAAAAATCAGTATGCCAAGCAATGTTACAGTTCATAAAGAATATGAATATATCACAATGGCGTTAAAAAAGCCAAAACTCGAAGTAACTACAAAGTGGGAATTTAAAAAAGGTATAACTCATTTTGAAGATTATGGCTCAATAAAAATAAAAAGCACAAAATCAAAGGAAATTTTACCAAATACCTTGCTCATAGATGCAGACAAGGTTCCAGAAAATGCTGTTTGGCGTTTAAGACAAGAAGGCGACTTTATTGAAAAGTTTGGTGGTGGTGGAATTGTTAAGGTTAAGAAATATCTTTCAGATAAAAAAGTTCCACAAAGACTAAGAAAAGTTTTGCCAATGCTTGCGGTTGGTCATGAGGTTTTGATAATTGCTAACATTGACTTTGCTGATTCATTAAAGGTTACGCCAGAGACAAAAAGGGCATATTTAATTGAATTTAACTTAAAAAATTGGGTTTAAAACCCTTTTTTCTTTGACAATATAATATTGTTTATGTTATTATTTTAAGAAAAGCGGTCGATGGAGAGAGAGATTGGAACAAAAGCAAGAAGAAAAACAAACCACACCAATCATAGAAAAACCAACAAAGCCAGTCATTAAAAAAAGACTGTCTGTTTTCAAAAATTCTCTCAAAATAAACAGCGTTTATCATTTTAAGAAATACTATCAACAAGTTGTTGACCAACCAGACCCAAGCATGACTCAGGTTACAAAGGATATTGCAAAAAAATCTGAGGAAACAGTAACAAAACAACGAAGCAAGAAAAAGCGTTGGCTAAGTGCTGTTTTTATGCTTATCAATGTGGGCATTGTTGTTGGAATTTTGCTTTATAACTTTTTGGGACAAGAAGACCCGATGAGCATTTCTGAACTTCTAACAAGGCAAATAAATTGGATTTGGCTTTTAATAGGTTTTCTTGTATTTCTGCTAGTTAATTTTGTGGACTCAATTCGTGTAAATATCATGGTATATCACATAACCAAGCGTTCTCGACCTTTTACCAGTTATAAGTCTGTTACCATGTGTCGTTTCTATGACTGCGTAACACCGATGTCAACAGGGGGACAACCATTTCAGGTTTTCTATCTTAAAAAGCGTGGGTTGTCAGCAGGAACGGCAACCAGTGTGCCAATTGCAAAATTTTTATATTCACAATTTTTCTTTATTATATTTAGTCTAATAGTTTTAATTTGTCAACACGCATACATCACAAGTTTTAGTCCAGCGATTATAACTGTTGCATATGTTGGGTTTGCCCTCAGTGCGCTTTTGATTGTTGCGGTTTTGTTCTTATCTATCAGTAAAAAAGTTGCACCATCTATGACAATAGGAATATTAAAACTTTTAAACAAAGTGCGCATTGTAAAAGATTACAGAAAAGCGTTCGTAAAGGTTATGAAAACAGTTAGGGAATATGTTACAACCATGAGGCAATTTGTGTCAAATTGGTGGATAGCACTTTCCATGATGTTTTTCAGTGTGCTTTACTTAATTATAAACTATTCATTTCCATTCATTGTTTACGCAACCTTTATGCCTCTTGACAGCAATTGGTTCGAAATATACATTCAACTTTTCACACTTGGCTTAATTTGTGATTTAGCATCCAGCATCATTCCACTTCCAGGTGGAACAGGTATGGCAGAAATATCCTTTGCGGTGTTGTTTTCAAGTTTCTTTATAACCACAGATGGATATAATATTGCTGTTTGGGCGCTTCTTTTATGGAGGATTTTCACATACTATGGTTACTTGCTTCAAGGACTTCTTGTTATGTTCTATGACTACTTGTTTGGAAATAAAAAAATCGCTCCGCTTTTAAAACGGTTCAAAGAAGAAGATGAAGAAAAAGAGCGTTTGGAAAAGGAAAAAGAGCCTGAGATAAAAGTAGTTAAAAATAGGAGAAAACACAATGGAAAATAACATGAGGCCAAAGAGTAAAAACACAAAATGGTATGTTTGGCTCTTTGTTGCACTTTTGTGCGCACTTCTTTTATCTAACCTTGCTGGCGAAACAATAAAAAATATGTTCTTTTCTTTGCTTGCAGGTTTGACTCCAATTATAATTGCCGTAATACTCGCATTTCTTTTGTTACATCCAATAAGGTTTATTGAAAACAAACTTCTAAAAAATGCTTTTGTTGGCAACCCAAGAGCGCATACCTATAAAAGACTTATATCATTAACAATTTGCTATGTTGTTATCATAGGCGTGATTGTGGTGTTACTTGTAACAATGGTTCCATATGTTATTTCAACTCTTGAAGAACTTGTTGGTAACAGTGATACCATCATAAACGATTTAAAGATTCAAATAACAAATTTAATTGTTTCTTTAACAGGGCTTCCTGCCATTGAAGTTCAAGACTATTTGCAGGTGTTTTTTGATAATATGACAGCATCTGTAAGCGCTTGGTTTAGTTCAATTGGAAATGACCTTGCAAACATTGTAAGCGTAGCGGGCAATGTTGTGTTTGTTATTTTGATGTCACTACTTTTGTCCTTTTTGATGTTAAAAGATAAAGAACTTATCTCAAACACTGCTAGACGATATACCTATGCATATCACACAAAAAAGAAAGCAGATGAACTCATAGTAACAACAAGACGCTCACGCAAAGTTCTTGACCAGTGGGTTGTTTGTAACTTGATTGTTATGCTTGTAATTTTTGTTATTGCTTGGATAGGATATGCTATAATTGGCATTCGTTTTGCTGGACTTTTGGCACTTGTGCTTGCAATTTTTTCAGTCATACCATATATTGGTGGCTTCATTGCAATGATACCGGTTGTTATGATAAGTTTGGTGTTTGGCACAACTTCTCAAATGTTGGCGGCAGTTATTTTTGGACTTCTTGTGTGGGCAATAATTACTTCAATTTTACCAGTTTTCATCATGAGTTCAAGACTGAAAACTCGTGCTGTTGTTTTGCTTTTAACTTTGGTTATAGGCGGTGCAATTTTTGGCATTTGGGGAATGCTCTTGTCAGGTCCAATTGCTGCAATCTTGACTGTTTGGCTTCAAGAACGCTTGGAGATAAGAGAATCTGCTCGTGAAAGTGAGGAAATCATAGAAAGCGATGGAACGGTGGCACTTTCTGGCATTGGCGATATATTAGACTCGCAAGAAGATATTGACCCAACAGTGCTTGATGTTGTTCCAGAAAATTTGGCTGCAAAGAAAAGTAAAAATATGATTAAAAAGATACAAACAAAAAGAAATTCAAACAAAACAACAAAGAAAAAGAAAACAGATAAAAAACAAAAAAGCGAAATTTTACAACAAACAGAAAATGTTACAGAAAATATTGAGCAAAGTCAAACAATAAACAGTAAAAATCAAAACGAATCAGAAAAAGATAACAAAAAGACAGAAAAGAAGGAATAAAAATGGAAAAACTATTCAGCGCAGTAAAACCAACAGGCAAACTTACACTAGGTAATTATATTGGTTCTGTTTCTAACTGGGTAAAAATGCAAAAGGACTATGATTCAATTTTTTGTGTTGCAGACCTTCATTCGTTAACGGTGAAAATTGACCCCAAAGAACTAACTGAAAACAGTTATGCTGTTATGGCAAATTATCTGGCGTGCGGACTAAACGAAAATGAAAGCGTGCTTTATTATCAATCGCAAATTTCATCACATTCAGAACTTGGTTGGCTGTTAAACTGCATAACTTCCATGGGCGAAGCAAGCAGAATGACAGCATACAAAGAAAAGGCAGAAAAGAACAAAAATGTTTCTGTTGGGCTTTTTGATTATCCTGTGCTGATGGCTGCTGATATTCTTTTGTATGATGTGAAATTTGTTCCAATTGGCGAAGACCAACGCCAGCATCTTGAACTTGCAAGGAATTTGGCAATTCGCTTTAATAATGCCTATGGTAAAACTTTTGTGGTTCCAGAAGGACTATATCCAAAAGTGGGTGCAAAAATTTATAACCTTCAAAACCCAACAAAAAAGATGAGTAAAAGTGATGATGATAACACGGGAAATATCATGCTGGATGATAGTCTAGACTTAATACATCAAAAAATCAAGCGTGCAGTAACAGACAGTGGAAGCGAGATTATTGCTCGTGAGGATAAGCCGGGTGTTAGTAATTTATTAAGCATATATTGCGCCTTAACAAATAAAACAATCAAAGAAGCTGAAAAATTCTTTGAAGGTAGAAACTATGGCTTTTTAAAAGAAGAAGTTGCAAATGTTGTTATTGAAACATTAAAACCAATTCAGGAAAAGTTTAACTATTATATGAACAACAAAGACTTTATTCGTGAAATTGCAAACAGAGGCAAGGAAAAAGTCGAAAAACAAGCTCACGAAAAAGTAAAAGAAGTTAAACAGAAAATGGGGCTTATTTTTTAACGGATAAAAATTAGGGGGTTCAAAATGGCTGATAACAATTTTGACGATGAGCAAGATGAGAGCAGAGTTGAAAGTAATTTAAGCGCTGGTCAAGATGACGAACAAGCAAATGAACAAGAAAATGCTCAGGGTAATGATGAAGATGCTAAAACAAGTTCGCAAAACGCACAACAACAAGATGCCAGTCAAAATTTGAGTAATGACGCTGGCGAGACTTATTCTGGCGGGAAAAAAGTAAACAATCCACGCCCTCAGTCTTTTTTTGGCAGACGCAGTCAACCAGGTGTTGAACGCATAAGAAATCGTGTTAAAAGCGATGTGGATAAAGACCCATACAACAAAAATCATCTGCTCAAGAAAAATGTTGAATTTGCTGCTGGTAAAAATGAAAGAATAAAAGCAAAAATGCGTGAATTCAATAAAAATTATGAAGAACGCAGAAAAATTTATAACAGACTCAAAGGAACAGATGACTTAAAAACTGCTGTTAAACATGATATTGATTACAAGAAGAAGCAAGCAGAGGAAAAGGTTGAGGCAATTGAACTTCAAGCAGAAGTTGCAGCTGAAAATCTTAAATCAGTTGCAGGAGGGCCTGTTGGGTGTTTAAAAGACCTAAAAGGCTGTTTGTTTCCAGCAGTGATTTGCATGACAATAACTGGTGGTGCAATTTTAACGGGCATTTTAAAGGTTTTTGGTGTGTTTTAAGTGGTTTAGTTTTAACAAAAAAACACGAAATAAATCGTGCTTTTTGTTAACTTTAATTCAAAAATTAAAAGAAGTTGCTCAAATCATTTAAACTGCTGGACAAGTTGTTGTTGGCTGTTTGATAATTATAGCAACAACCATGTCTATTATTGTTTGTAGCATAAGAAAGCGATATAAGCGCAACCAAAAGAATAATAAGCAAGGTTGTGTTGTTAACAAGGTCAATTCCTGCGCCTGTTGACCAAAGTGCAATAACCAAAACCAAAACCACACTTTGTGATATTGTCATATATGTAACCTCCATTTTTTAACAAGAAAATGTCTTAAAATTTATTATGCGACTAAATTCGAAAATGTGCTCACTTGCACATTTTTTCTTTTTATATTAAAGTAAAATAAAAAAGGAGAACATCATGGCAAACGCCCAAGAAAGTGCAATGATTAAAAACTTTTTGCCAAAGACAAAAGAACTTTTTGATATGTCAACATTTTTCAGCACTTTTGCTGACCCAACACGCCTAAAAATTTTGTCTGCTCTTTGTCTAAGTCCAATGTTTGTTGGCGATTTAAGTAACGCCCTAGAGGTTAATCAAACCACAATCAGTCATCAACTTAAAGTTATGCGAGAAAGGGGGCTTGTTGAATTTGCTCGCTTTGGAAAAATGCTTCGCTATGAAATTTCATCAAAATTTGTTGCTCAAACTTTGGAGTGCGGGGTTGATTTTTTAAATTTTTACAAAACTCAAACAGACTGATATTCTGTAAGTTTAATTTTATCAAAAATCTTAATATCTTAAATTTTTTAAAATTTCATTTAATTTGCTGTTAAAAAAGTGTAAAAAGATAAGTTTTTCTTGCATATGCTATACTGGTTATGAGCAGAAAAAGAAAGATTTTTTTAAATATCTTGGTTGCGTTTTTGGTTTGTTTTCTTGTTGTTTTTCCTTTCTTTGCAATCAGTTTTTTATATAAAGAGGCAAAAACAGAAGCAAAACAAGATGTTTTTCTTGAAGTTTGGAATATTGATACTTTTGAGGGTGGAACAAAAAGCCGACACTCTTTTTTGCAGTCTAGTGCGTTAAAATTCCAAAAAGCAAATGATAATATCTACATTGTAGTTCGTTCGTTTTCAAAAGAGCAAGCAAAAATTCAACTTGAAAATGGTGTTACACCTGACCTTGTTAGTTTTGGCATTGGTGCTGGAAATTTGTTTTCTGCAATAAGCAAAGATGTTTCATCTTTTAATGTGAGAAATGATTTGTTTTGTGATAAGGCTGTTGCATGGTGTATGGGTGGATATGTGCTTTGTTCATATGAAGATTTAAGTGCACTTTCTAGTGATGAACTCAAAAACAAAACGCTTGGCTATTCAGCAGAGAATAATACCAGTCTTTTAGCTTTGGAAAATTATAAAGATAAATTTACTTTATATGATGAAAATCTTTCACAATATGATGCATATACCGCTTTTTTAGATAAAAAATTTGATGTGCTTTTGGGCAGTCAGCGAGACTTTGCGAGACTTCAAAATAGACTCAATATAGGCAGTTTAAGTTCTTGCTATTTTACCTTTTTAACAGGTTATAGTGATTTGGTTCAATATTTTGCAATCACTACAACAGACCAAAATAAAAATGAAAGTTTAAATAAATTTATATCATATATTCTAAGTGATTTTGTTCAAGCGTCTTTATCTAACATTGGAATGTTTTCGGTTACCGATATCAGCACCTATGACAACGAATATCAGCCATTTGAATTAGCACTTAAAAAAGAAATAAAGACTTTAAATCCGTTTTTATTTGATGAAGAAATAGCGGAAATTCAAGAAAAGGCAAGGGCTAATTATGTTTGAAAAAATTTTAAAGAAAAAATTTAAAAATCGCTTCTCAAAAAATAAGTTTTTTACTGAAATCACCACATTTAAAATTGGTGGGAAAATAAAATATTTTGTTGAAGTTAAAAAAGCAAGAGAAATTATATTTTTAATCAAACTCTGTAAAAAATATCAAGTAAAATATGTTATAGTTGGTGGTGGTTCAAACATTCTGGCAAGTGATAAGGGTTTTTCTGGTTTGATTATTTCCACGCTCAAATTTTGTAAAATTAAGTTTTCAAAAAATATGGTAACTGCTCAAAGTGGTGCAAGACTTTCTGCTTTGATTATGCAATCAAAAAATAAAAACCTGTCGGGTCTAGAATGGGCAATAAGCATTCCAGGAACGGTTGGCGGGGCGGTGGTCATGAATGCAGGTGCATTTGGAGAGCAGATTTCTAACTTTATTGAAAGTGTCATTTTCTTTGATGGCAAGAAAATTAAGCGCTTAAAAAGACAGAATATATTTTTTGATTATAGAGACAGTTTTTTCAAAAATGCAAAAAATATTGTTATTTTATCAGTAATTTTTAAGTTTTTTTATGAAAAATTTGAAAAAATTCAAAAAAATATTGAAAATTTTATTAATTTGCGCCTAAAAACTCAAAATGTTGGGCTTGCAAGTGCGGGGAGTATTTTTAAGCGTTTGCCAAACATTACGGCTGCTGAACTTATTGACAAAGCAGGGCTAAAAGGCACCACAATTGGAGGTGCAATGGTATCCACAGTGCACAGTGGCTATATTGTTAATTTTAACAATGCCACAAACAAAGATGTATTAAAACTGATTGATTTTATTTCAAAATCGGTATATAATAAATACAATGTCAATTTAGAACTGGAGATTATTCAAATAGGAGATTAAAAGGTAAAATGGAATATAAACTTCTTGCAGATTATCACACACATACCAAACGCAGTGATGGCAAAGGCACAGTGGAAGATAATATCAAATCTGCTGTTCAAGCTGGTCTTGAAACGGTTGCAATAACTGACCACGGACCTTTTCACAACAAAAGGGCAAGATGCACTTATGCAGAGTTTTTGCAAACAAAAGCAGAAATTGATGACCTAAAAACAAAGTATAATGTTAAAACATTGTTTGGCATTGAAGCAAATCTTGTTTCACTAAATGGTGATATAGATATAACCAAAGAGCAAGAGAAATCTTTTGATATAATTGTGCTAGGCACTCACAAAACACCACATGGCAAAACTATAAAAGATTTTTTTACTTGGAAACTAAGAAATATGTTCCCATCAACAAAAAGAAGAAGGGAAAAAGTTACAAATGCCTATCTAAAAGCAATGCGCTCACATAACATAAAAATTTTGGCACACCTAAACTATACCGCAAAAGTGAATGTTAAGCCAATTGCAGAACTTGCTGCTGAAAAAGATATTTGGATTGAACTCAATGGCAAAAGGGTGTTTTTTACGCAGAAAGAGATTGACATCATTTTAGATGCTGGTGCAAACTTTGTTATAAACAGTGATGCGCATCGTCCAGAAAAGGTGGGCAAGCCAAGTGCGGTCTGGGAATTTCTAGAAACACACAAAATCCCACCAGAAAGAATTGTGAACATTGAGCATTTTAAATGATTGCAAGAGAAAATTTGTAACATAAAATAAAAAACAAAAGGAAAAGAAATGTCATTTTCATTTGATGCTAAGAGTGAAGTTGCAAAGTTAGATATACCAAATAATGTTTGTTGCACAAAAGCAGAACTTTCTGCTCTTTTTCGCACTTGCGGACAGTTTGGGATTAAAGATGGAAATTTCTATTTGGAACTTGTAACAGAACTTCCCGACCTTTTCCCACGAGTGAATGCCATGCTGAAAAAACTTTATGGCAATGTGGAACTGGAACTGATAAGAGAGCAAAAACAAAACGGAGCCACAAGATTTCATATTGTTTTTGATGTTGAAAGCACAAAAAAAGTTGTTCAAGATTGTTATATAATGAGACCAACGGGAGAGTTTTATTCAAATATTCCCCGAGATGTTGTTGAAAATGATTGCTGTAAGGCAAGCTTTATTAGAGGGGCTTTTCTTGGATGTGCCAGCGCAAACATTGTTATAAAAGATATGAATGACCTAAAAAAGCATTCAGGTGGATATCACCTAGAGTTTGTCTTTTCATCAATAAACCTTGCCAGCGACTTTTCACACCTTTTGTCTGAATTTCAAATTACCGCAAAAGTTATGCAAAGAAAAAAACTTTTTATAACCTACATAAAGGAAGCAGAACTTGTAAGCGACCTTTTGGCTTTGGTTGGGGCAAGTAATGCTGTTATGGTTTTACAAAATGAGTTTGCAGTGCGAGAGGTAAGGAACAACCTTAATCGCCAACTTAATTGCATGAATTCAAATCTTGAAAAAATGGTAGAAGCATCACTTAAACAAATTGAGGCAATTGAACTTATAAGAGATACAATCGGGCTTGAAAGTTTGCCTCAAACGCTTTATGAACTTTGCCTTTTACGACTTGCAAATCCAGAGGAAAACTATGAAAATCTTTCAAAACTTATGACTTCACCACTCACAAAAAGTGGAGTAAATCACAGGCTTAGAAAGATTATATCTATTGCTGAAAAAATTAAAAAAGGAGACACCAATGAGTAAATTCGTTCATTTGCACTTGCACACAGAATACAGCCTTTTAGACGGTGCAGCACGAATAGATAAACTTGTTAAAATTTTAAACGAGCGTGAGGCACCTGCTTGTGCAATTACAGACCATGGAAATATGTATGGAACGGTCAAATTTTTTGAAAAATGCAAAGCAAATGGAATAAAGCCAATAATAGGAACAGAATTCTATGTTGCTGATAACTATAAAGATAAAACGGGCAAGTTTGACTATGCTCACATAACCATTCTAGCAAAGAATGACGAAGGCTATAAAAATCTTTGTAAACTTAATTCAATTGCTTGGATTGACGGATTTTACTATAAGCCAAGAATTGACTATGAACTTTTAAAACAGCATTCAAAAGGACTGATTTGTTTAAGTGGTTGCCTGCGAGGTGATGTTCAACAACTTTTGCTTCAAGGCTTTGATGAAGAAGCAGAAAAAATGGCAATAAAATTAAGAGATATGTTCGATAAGGGTGACTTCTATATCGAAGTTATGGACCACGGACTTAGCGAACAAAAACAAATTCTTGAAAAACAATTTAAACTTGCAGAAAAGATTGGGGTAAAAACGGTTGCCACAAATGATGTTCATTATCTGTATCAAGAAGATTCAGAGGTTCAAGACATCATGATGTGTATATCAATGGGTAAAACCATTGATGACCCAGACAGAATGCGAATGCAATGCAACGAATTCTACTTGAAAACAGAAGAAGAAATGCGCCAAATTTTCTCTGCACACCAAGAAGCAATTGATAACACACTAGAGGTTGCAGAAAAATGTAATTTTGAGTTTGACTTTAAAAGTTCTTTTTATCCAAAATTTACCGCTCCTGAGGGAATGACAAATTCGCAGTATTTAAGAGAAATTACTTTGGCTGGACTTAAAAAGAAATATGGAGAGCCACTTTCAAAAGAAGTTCTTGACCGAATGGAATATGAAATGCAAACACTTGAAAAAAGTGGTTATGTTGATTATTATCTTGTTGTTTGGGACTTTATCAACTGGTCAAGAGAACATGGTGTTCCTGTTGGTCCAGGGCGTGGAAGTGGTGCTGCCAGCATTATTGCATATGCAATTGGCATAACATTGATTGACCCGCTGAAATATGACCTTTGGTTCGAGAGATTTCTAAACCCAGAGCGTGTTAGCCCGCCAGACTTTGATATTGACTTCTGTCCTCAGCGACGAGGCGAAGTGATTGACTATGTAACTGAAAAATACGGAAAGGACAATGTCAGTCAAATCATAACCTTTGGAACGCTGGCAGCAAAGGCAGCAATCAAAGATGTGGCAAGAGTGCTGAAAATGTCCTTTAGTGAAGTTAACAAAATCACAAAACTTTTTCCAACACTTGCAAAAATGCCAAAAGCACCTGCAATAAAAAAATTGTTTGGCGTTCATCTTGATGAAAAAGATGATAAAAGTTATGTTATAAATGAACTTCATGAGATGTATGAAAATGACCCACTTGTGCAAAAAATTATTGATGTTGCAATAAAACTTGAAGGAATGCCAAGAAACACCAGCATTCACGCTGCGGGAGTAATTATTTGTTGTGACCCAATCAGTGACCATGTTCCAATGGCAAAAAATGGAGATATGGTAACAACGCAATATGACAAAGGTGAAAGTGAGCATTTGGGACTGTTAAAAATGGACTTTTTGGGGCTTATTACTTTAACAGATATAGACCTTGCTTGCAGAATGATAAAGCAAAACTATGGCGTTGACCTTGACCTTTATGCGCTTTCCTATGATGACCCTGAAATCTATAAACTCATTGGTTCTGGTGACAACGACGGTGTGTTCCAACTTGAAAGTGGTGGCATGAGTGGCGTGGCAAAAGAAATGAAGCCAACCAACTTGGAAGAAATCACTGTTATTCTTGCCATGTATCGACCTGGTCCAATGGATGAAATTCCAACATATATAGCAAACAGAAAAAACCCAGACAAAATCTATTACCCTGACGAAAGAATGAAACAAGTTTTGGGTGTTACATATGGTGTTATGGTATATCAAGAGCAGGTTATGCAGATGTGTCAGGTAATTGCAGGATACACCATGGGGCAGGCTGACGGTGTTAGAAAAATCATGGGTAAAAAACTTGTTGATAAACTTGGTCCAGAAAAGCAAAAGTTTATCTATGGTTGGGAAGACCCCGAGGGTAAAAAGAGCATTGACGGTGCCCTTAAAAGAGGAATGAAACTTGAAGATGCTGAACATCTTTGGGCTCAAATGGAAAAGTTTGGACGCTACGCCTTCAACAAGGCGCACGCAGCAGCCTATGCTCATGTAACATATCAAACGGCATTTTTAAAAAGATATTATATAAAAGAATTTTATGCAGCAATTCTTAATAACAGAATTTCAAAAATTGAAGAAGTAACAAAATATGTTCGCTTTGCAAATGCTCACAACATAAAGGTTCTTCCACCAGATGTAAACAAAAGTGATGCCTATTTTAAGGTTGAGGGTGATAACCTTCGTTTTGGACTTGGTGGTTTGAAAAATGTTGGTGTGGGCTTGGTTGAAGAGATTGTCAAAGAGCGCAACACAAACGGGGAATTCAAGGACTTGTCTGATTTCCTTACAAGAATGGGGAGTGCGGCACACAACAAAAGGTTTTTAGAGTCAATGATTTGGAGCGGTGCTTTTGATTGTTTTGGTCAGAAAAGAAGTCAATTGCACGCAGTATATGAGGCTGTTGTCGAGCGTGTTGCTGTTGACCGAAAAAATCAAGCAGAAGGACAAATGACCCTTTTTGATGCTCTTTTGCAACAGGATAAAACGGTGAACAAGGTGGAATATCCAAACATACCAGAATATCCAAACCAGCAAAAACTTCAGCTTGAAAAATCTGTTGTGGGTGTTTATATAAGTGGACATCCACTTGAACCATTTAAAGACCAACTTGAAAACTTTAATTTTAACAGTTCCATGCTAGAAGGAACAGAAATATATGATGATGACGGCAATGTAACCGAAATACTTTATGAAAACCTGAAAGATGGGCAACCAATATCATGTGGTGGAATTATAAACGAGGTAAAAAGAGTTAATACCAAAGCAGGAAACAAAACAATGGCAATTTTAACCATTGAAGACCTGTTTGGAAGTTTTGAAGTTATGGTGTTCCCAGCAAACTATGAAAAATACAGAGATTTACTGATAGAAAACAACATTGTCAGCATCAAAGGAAAAATCAGCATAAGAGAGCACGAAGAAGCAATGATATTGCTTGAAGACATAAACCTTTTAACTTCAAATGAAAAAGAAGAGCAAGTCCCTTCTAAAAAACTTTTCTTAAAGTTTGATTTTACCGATGTTTCCTTGCGTGAGC
>CASEYA010000106.1 GCA_949291975.1 uncultured Christensenella sp. | reverse complement strand
GAACGTTTTGCTAAATTCGAAAAAAACAAAGATTTAACAGACAAGGAAATTGAGCATTTTGTTAAAAACTCCTTTGATGAAATTATTGCAAAAAAAGACTATGAGCATCTTTTGTTTGGCGAGCAAAACAGATTTTTAACCAAAAGTTTAAAAGAAGAAAGCATAAGAATTTGCAAGGCAATTCACTTTCAAAACAAACACAGCAAATATAAAATTGCTTTCACAGAATATAATTTTGCCAGTAACGGTAAACCATTGCCTGAAATTGCAGTATATAAGTCTAAAAAAGTTTTAAAACTAAAAGGCAAAGTGGACCGCATTGACTTTTTCAAAAATCGTTTTCGTGTTTTAGATTATAAAACGGGAAAATTCAAAGCCGAATTCAAACTTCTTGACCTTTATCTTGGCAAAAAGATGCAACTTTTTATCTATCTTTATGCTTTAACAAAAATTTTTCCAAACAGCACACCAACTGGTGCGTTCTATTTTCCAATTAATAATGAATATCAAGACAAAAAAGCCACATCCAAGTTTGAAAACTATGCCTATAACGGCGTAACAGTGAACACCGAAGAAAATTTTCTTGCACAAGATGACCTTGTGAGTGCGGATAACCCAAAAAGTTCCATAATTAATTTCAGTCTTGATGTAAAACACCTTGAAAAAACGGGCGAAAAATTGATGAAAGATGTTGCAAACACCTTGACAGAAAATCAAATGCAGGCTTTGATTAATTATGCCTATGCTCTTTGCTCAAAAGCGCTGGCTGAAATTTTAAGCGGATACATAACCCCAAAACCGCTTGCAGAAAGTTGCACATTTTGTGCTGTAAAAAATTTCTGCCCGTTTTTAAGGAAACAGCACGAGCCACGCACAGATGATTTCTCTGTTGATAAAACCACTTTTGAGGAGGTGTTAAAATGAGTGAAAAAAGTTTAAAACCGCAACAAATTGATGCCATACAAAAAGACACCGACCTTTTGATTTCTGCCAATGCAGGAAGTGGCAAGACCTTTGTTATGTTGAAAAGAGTTTTACATTATATTATCAACAAAAACATGAACATCACAGACTTTTTGCTTGTTACATTCACTGATGCTGCGGCTTCTGAAATGCGCTTTAAACTGCAAGATGAATTAACTGAGGCATATTATCAGGCAAAAACGCCAGAGATAAAAAAACACATAAAAAAGCAAATTAATCTTCTTCCACAGGCAGATATCAGCACCATTCATACCTTTTGCTTTAAACTTATAAAAAAATATTTTTATCTTATCAATATAAGTGCAAATGTATCAATTGCAGATGAAGAAGAAAGCGAAGTTATCAAGCAAAACGCTCTTGAACAAACGCTGAACTTTTTTGCTCAGAACAGAAGTGAAGATTTCATTTTTCTTGCCTCCAGTTATGATAGCAAGCGAAATTTTAACTCTATAAAGGACATTACCCTTAAAATTTTCAACTTCCTTCAAAACCAGCCTGACCAAGCAACTTTTTATAATCAAATTGACAAAATCTATAACGGCATAGACAACTCTCAAATTACCGATGTAATAAATGACTATGTCTATTTTGTCTGCCAGCACTTTTTAGAGGTGTTCAAAGAGGAAAAACAAAAAGCCTTGCAAGCAGACTTTGAAAAACTTGTTTTGTTCTGTGAGGAGATAGAAGAAAAACTTTCTGCCATAAAGAAAGAAAATTCTTTTGCGCAAAATCATGAAATTATCTTTAACCTAAAACTTCCAACCAAGCCAAGAAAGGTAAAAGACCTTGTTTTAGAAGAACTCAGCGAACATTGTGCCTCAAAGAAAGAAAAACTGCAAAAAGAACTTAGCATAATAAAGGAAAAAATCTATCTGGACAGCGATATAACATCTTTAAAAGAAAACCTTAAATGGTGCAAGCAAAATGTTGAAACACTCATCAAGGTTGAAAAGCGCTTTGAAGAAGAATATAAATTGCTAAAAGATAAAAGAAATCTGGTAGATTTTTCCGACCTTGAAAAGTTTGCATTAAAAATTTTGCAAAGCGAGCAAAAAGAAGAAATAGTAAAGGACAAAAAGTTTATCTTTGTTGATGAATATCAAGATGTAAACAACATTCAAGAGCAAATTGTTCTTGCACTTCATGATAAAAGATATAACAAACTTTTTCTTGTGGGCGACCCAAAACAAAGCATATATCGTTTTAGAAATACCAATCCGCAAATTATTATAGACAAGCAAAAAAAATTCAAAGAAAGCAAAACACAAGATGCAATCAGCCTTGTTTATAACTTTCGCAGTCAAAAGCCAATTCTTGATTTTGTAAATTTTGTGTTTGAAAAGATAATGACGCAAGAAACTGCGGGCATAGACTATCAGCAAGGCAACAACTTTCAAACAGATAACACATCAAACGAGCCAGCGGTTGAAATTAACCTTATATTTAAAGAAAAGGTGCAGAAAGAAAAAATTGTGCCAAATGAGGTTTACAGTGTTATGCAAGCACCACTTAGAGAAGAAGAGGAAAGCGACTTTGCCAAAAGCGAAGCGTATGTTATTTTTGAACGGATTGCGTCTTTGATTGAAGAGGCAAAAAAGAAAAATGAGCCTTTTTCATACAGAGATATTGCCATTTTGCATCGTTCCAGAAGCCCATATGTTGACAAGGTCATCGAAGTTTTAAAACAGCGTGGAATACCAATCAGCAGTTCCAGCAATGAAAATTTAATGGAAGAATATGAAATCAAAGTTTTGGTGGACTTTTTAAAACTTCTAATTTCCTGTGATGATGACTATGCTCTGACTGGTTTTTTAACAAGCCCAATCATAAACATGGGGTTTGACGAATTATCTGCCCTTTGCCTAGACACAAACCTGTCTTTTTATGAAAACATAAAAAAGGGAAAAGAAGTAAACAAAAAGATAGAGCTTCTTTTCAACCTTGTTTCAGCGGGCAGAGAAAAATTGATTAATGGAAGCATATATGATGTGCTAACAGATTTAACCATAAAAACAAACTATTACACCTTGCTTTTATCAATGGAAAACGGAGACGCAAAAGTTAACAATGCCCGTGCCTATGTTTCTCATTTTTTGTTACATAAATATAACTTTGATTTGGTTGGATATTTGTCCTATCTTGAAAATAGTCTAGATATTTCTATATCACAGCAAAAGGGCGGAAGTGAAAATTCGGTTACCGTGATGACCATGCATCAAAGCAAGGGGTTGGAATTTAAATATGTGTTTATTATAAATGCATCCACAAAATTTAACACCAAAAGTTTAGAGGGAGATTGCCTTTTAAGTCCAGAACTTGGAATCGGCGTATATCACTTTAACAAAGAAAGCAGGGTTAAAACCAGCACCCTTGCTCGTTCTGCTATTATAATAAAGGAAAAGAAAGAGCAGTTTGCCGAACATCTAAGAGTTTTATATGTTGCCCTTACACGTGCTAAAAACAAACTTTTTATCAGCGGTAAATTTTCACAGGACAAAACCTTTGCAAAACTTAGCACATATGCAATCTTAAAGGAAAACAACTATCTCTCACTAATTTTATCCTGTCTTAAACCAGCAGAGCAAAATGCTATTCTCCTTGGACAAAATAATTTAAAGATAAAAACAGAAAATTCAGAATTTTTTATCAATGTTTACAG
>CASEYA010000105.1 GCA_949291975.1 uncultured Christensenella sp. | reverse complement strand
ATTTACTTCTCTAATTTTAGCAGATACTAAAACAGTAATTTAAACTTATGGCATTAAAAAAAGAAAACACAAAATGTGTTTTCTTTTTTGTTGTTACAAACATTAATTTTTGTTAAAAATGGTTGTTATAAAAACCATGGCGTATATCGTTATAAATAATTTATCATGCAAACCGCTGTTATTGAAATTGGCTTATGGCTAAGTTTTTCCATAAAGCGCAGTTATTATAAAATTTATTATTAAAGGTCATTGCTAATTTTAAAATTTTTGCACTGTATTAATGTGACTTTATTTTGCAAAGTATTAAAATACTATATTGATTTTTAGCATTTTTTCTGATTGTTTGCCTAAAATTGCAGTTTTCTTAAAGATTTTTTGCAATATAGAAATAAATTTTTGATAAATCATTGACTTTTATGTTATTTTAGGGTAAAATAACATTACATTTATATTTGAGTGCAGTGTTTTGTGCTCAAATTTACGGCGGCGTAGCTTAGTTGGTTATAGCGATCGGTTCATACCCGATAGGTCGAAGGTTCGAATCCCTCCGCCGCTACCAAATTACATATGGCCCCATGGTCAAGCGGTTAAGACATCACCCTTTCACGGTGGTAACGCGGGTTCGAGTCCCGCTGGGGTCACCAAATAAAACAGCCTTTGTGGCTGTTTTTTATATTATAAAATAACATATAAAAACGGCGATTAGAAAAATCTTACTATTTAAAATCATATTTTTATAGAATTAAAAATTTTTTATATAATATAATCATTGCTGATAAATAGGGTAAATCTAAAAGAACACACTTTAAAGCCATTAGAAACTTTTTACGGCGAACGAAATAGTAATTTTTTTGCTTTAAACAATTAGTAATTATTTTTATGTTTTTTTGCTTTAAATTTTTTATTATTTATTTTTATTTAAGAATGATTTTTTATATTTTCAGCAAAATATTCATATGGCAACATATTTTGTGGTAGATATGAAAAGTTTTTATGCATCGGTAGAGTGTGTTTTGCGTGGGCTTGACCCACTTGAAACTTGTTTGGTTGTGGCTGATGAAAACAGAGGTAAAGGCACAATTTGTCTTGCGATAAGTCCAAAGATGAAAAGTTTGGGTGTTAAAAACAGGTGCAGACTTTTTGAAATTGAATTGAAAAATTTTATAATAGCAAAACCGCAAATGAAAAAATATATTGAATTTTCTGCTAACATATATGGTGTTTTGTTAAAACTTTTTGATAAAAAAGATATTTTTGTATATTCAATTGATGAATGCTTTATTGATGTTACAAGTTACTTGAAATTTTTTAATATAGATAAATTTAAACTTGCACAAAAGGTAATTTCAGCAATCAAAAAAGAAACAGGCATTCCAGCAACTGTTGGAATTGGAACAAATCTTTTTTTGGCAAAAGTTGCACTTGATATTTGTGCGAAAAAGCAAAAAAACTTTATTGCATTCTTAGATGAAGAACTTTTTAAAAAACATCTTTGGTATCACATACCTATAAAAGATTTTTGGCAAATTTCAACTGGAATTTCTAACAGGCTTGCAAAGTTTGCAATTTATGATATGTTTGCCTTGGCACATTTTAACTATTCAAACCTAAAAAGAGAATTTGGCATTAATGCCGAACTGTTATTTGACCACGCTTGGGGAAAGGAAAGTTGCACCATTGCAGATATAAAAAGTTACGAAAGAAAAAGCCACTCATTATCCTCAAATCAAGTTTTATCAAAACCCTATTTCTATGATGATGCGTTTTTGGTTTTAAAAGAAATGGTGGAAAATCTTTGCCTTGATATGACAAGAAAAAAACTTGTGGCAAGTGTGGTGCATCTAAAAATTTCATATCATGATAAGACCATATCTTCTGCCAGTAAAAAAATGGATGTAATAACAAACTTATATAGTTTTGTTTTTCCGTTTTTTAAAAACTTGTTTAAAAAAATAACAGACACAAAAAAATTGATAAGAAAAATTGGAATATCTTTTTCTCATGTGCTGAGTGAAGATTGTGAGCAATTTCTTTTGTTTCATGATAGAAGGGAAATTGCCAAACAGAAAAAACTTGCAAAAATGGTGGTTTTTATTCATGATAAGTTTGGCAAAAATGCACTTCTAAAAGGCATTAATTTGCTTGAAAATGCCACACAAAAAGAAAGAAATAAACTTATTGGCGGACATAGCGAATAGTTATATTTTTAATTATATGCAAAAAAATGAGCAAGAAAACCTATAAAAATTGTTAATTATGTGTTAAAAATGTGAATTTTTTATATTTTTAATAAAAAATTTTATATTCTAGAATTCGAGTTTATAAAATTGCTTCATATTCAAAGTTATGACTTGTATAAATAATTTTTCACTTTTTAATGACTAATATATAAAATAGGTGGTAGCATGAACAGAAAAGACAGAGCAAAACAATTTATGCCATTTGATGCATTAAAAGGATTTCGAGAAGCGTTAAAGATGAAGGAGTTTGAGCAAGAAATTGTTCAGAAAAAAGATATAACAGAAGAACAAGCAAAAAAGTTAAGTCACACAATTTTGAACATCAAGAAAAATCAAAAAGTTGAAATAACTTTTTTTGAAAAGGGTGTTTACATCACAAAAGATGGAAATGCCTTTGTTAATATTTTTGAAAATTATATCTTGCTGGATGGAAAGAAAATCTTGTTTGACAATGTTTTTGATATAAAAATTTTATAATTTATTTATAACAGTTTTTATAATTTTTATATTAAAAACTTAATTGCTAAATTTAAAGTTGTTAAGTTTGTTGTGTTTATTCTTTTACAAAAAACAATTAATAAAAAATAAAACACATAATCTTTGCAAATATCAAAAAATAATAATGAAGTTTTTCTTCTATTTTTATATTAGTTTAAACATGTATGACTGTGCATAACACTTTTATATAAATAAAAACAAATAATAAGATTAAATCATTTTGAAACTAGCACAATAAAAAAGAAAAAGAGTTTTACTTTTTAGCGGAAAAACTCTTTTT
>CASEYA010000104.1 GCA_949291975.1 uncultured Christensenella sp. | reverse complement strand
CCCCTTTTTTAAAAAATGGTTTTTTCTTTTCAATTAAAATCTTGACATTAAAAACAAGATATAGTATAATTTTATTACAGTATTTTTTATATAATACGAGTCTAAAAATGGAGGCGAAAATGAAGAGAACTTACCAACCTAAAAAAAGACAAAGAAACAAGGTTCACGGCTTTCGTGAAAGAATGAAAACAAAAAGCGGAAGAAACACTTTAAAGCGTCGCAGAGCAAGAGGGCGCAAAGAACTCACTGTATAGGGGTGAGAAAATGTTACCATCTCAAAATCGTTTAAAAAAACGAAAAGAATTTGCATACATATATAAAAACGGAAAAAAAATCAATTCAAAAAATCTTTCACTTGTGTTTGTGTCAAGTAAAAAAACAGAAACACGCATTGGAATAAGTGTTAGCAACAAAGTTGGCAAAGCGGTTTCTAGAAATAAAATCAAAAGACAAATTCGAGAAGTGACAAGATTTTTTTTAAAAAATTTAAAAAATCATCAAAATTTTATCTTAGTTGCAAAACCTTCAATAACCTCTTGTTGTTTTGAAGATATCAAAAAAGAAGTTTTCTATCTTCTAAATAAAGGAAATCTTTTTAAAAATGAAGAAAATAACAAAAATAATTGATGCACCACTAAGATATCTTTGCATTCTTTTGATTTTAATATATAAAAACACCTTAAGCAAAATTACACCAAGTTCTTGCATATATAAACCCACTTGTTCCACCTATACCTTAATTGCAATCAAAAGATTTGGCAGTATAAAAGGCTGTTTTATAGGATTAAAGCGAATTTTAAGATGCACTCCAAAACACAAGGGCGGACTAGATGCTGTTCCCGATTGTATTGATGATGTTAAATTTAAAATTTAGTAAAAACAAAAAAATGCAAAAATAACACCAGAAAAACACAAAAAATCAATAAAAAATGGTGCAAATTTTGCATTTTTTATAAAATTTTAATAAAAAAGGAGCAATTCTATGTTAGTTTCCCAAATAGGAAGTTGGACAGCAGACATGTGGGGAGCAGTCATTGGGCTTTTCAGTTTTATACCAAGTTGGGGATGGATGATAATTGTGTTCACTGTTTGTTTAAAACTTATTTTAAGTCCACTAGATTTTTGGCAACGAAAAATTTCAAGAGAAAACATGAAAAAGCAAGCGGTTTTACAACCAGAGCTTGCAAAAATACAAAAGAAGTTTGGCAATAACAAACAGATGCTTAATCAAAAAACAATGGAACTGTATAAGCGTGAAAATTTTAACATGTTTGGTTCATGTTGGGTAATGCTTTTAAACATGGCAATCACACTTTTTGTGTTTATAACATTGTTCTATGGTTTAATGGGAATCAGTCAAACTCAAATGCTAAATCAATATAATTCTTTGGAAGAAGCATATAACACAAATTTTGCACAAGTATATAATATAGATGAAAGTGAAATTTCATCAAAAGAAGCAGAACTTTGGCAACAGGCATATCAGCAAGCGACAACCGAACTTAACAAAGACGAACAAGAGGCCACCGAAGAACAAATCTATTCAAGAGCGCTGGAAATTTATATCAGCACCGATGAAATGAAACAAATTCAACAAGCGGTTCTTGCAACTTTTAATAATGAAGTAAAAGAAAGTTGGCTTTGGATAGATAATGTTTGGCGACCAGACACAAACTCTTCTGCGTTTCCAGACTATCAAAGTTTTGTATCACAAGCAAATTTTTATTCAAGCACACAATATACCACAGTTTTAAATGAAAAACTTGCATCTTTACCAGAAGATGCCACAGATGAACAGAAAAATCAAATTATAAACGAAGTTCAAAAGAGTTTCGAACAGAAATATGATTTTGTAACAACGGGAGTGCAACAGGCGTATTCAAGTTGGAACGGATATTTCATTTTGGTTGTTCTTTCAGCCGTTATCACATATCTATCTTTAACAATTGCACAAGGTGGCTTTAAAAAGAAGAAAAATCAAGAAGAAGATTTAACATCAGCAATGGGCGCAGGAAAAGCAATGAAGTTTATGAGATTTTTGCTTCCAATATTAATGATAATCTTTACAATTGGATACAGTGCAGCATTCGCACTTTACATTGTAACCAACTCATTTATGTCTATGATAATTTCTTTAATTGCAATGAAAATTCTAGAAAAATTAGATAAAAAGAAAAAAGTTACAATAACAACAAAAAACAAACCAGAATACAGCAGATAAAAATTATTTTATAAAATATTTTAATAAAAGTGCTTTTTATATGAATTTTTAAGTAAAAAGCAAGGAGTTAAACATGAGAACAATTGAGGTAACAGGAAAAAATGTTGAAGAGGCTGTTCAAGAAGGACTTAAAAAACTTAATTTAACAAAAGCAGATGTAGATATAAAAATAATCTCAAAGGGCGGATGGTTCACTAAGGCAAAAGTGGAAATAACAGATACAAGAAACGAAAGTGAACTTGTGGCACAAAATGATATTGAAAATGTCGCAAAAATACAAAAAAACACTGAAAATTCACAAAAAATCAGCAAAAATGATGACAAAATGTCGAAAAATGGGCAAAAATATGAAAATTTCACCCAAAAAACAGACGACCATCAGTTCATCTCAACCCCAACTTTTGCCTCTCATCGCATTTTAGAGGGTCAAAAAAGTGCTCAAAATTTGCAAAAAACTGAGATAAAAGAGTTAAATCAAACAAAAATTAACATAATTAAAAACTTTTTAACTGATTTATTTACCAAAATAAACACAATTGCTGAAATTAATGTTGAAGAAGATGACAAAACAATAACCTTTAACATAACATCAGATAACGCAAATATCTTAATAGGCCATCGAGGCGAAACACTTCAAGCAATTCAATCTATTATTAATGCAATTCTAAGTTTTAAAAATCTAAAAGGCAAAAAACTTATAATTGATGTTGAAGGATATCGAAAAACTCAGCAAAAAAAGATAGAAGAAAAAGCAAAAAAAGCGATTGAAAAATGCATAACAACAGCAAAACCTGTAAGTTTAGATTATATGAATCCATATGAAAGATTTATTGTTCACGAGGTTGTTATGCTGGATGGCAGAGTAACAAGTGAGAGTTATGGCAAGGAACCACGCCGTTTTGTTAAAATTTTTATAAAATAAAAAGTTGCTTAAATAAGCAACTTTTTTTATATAAATAATCAAAATAACTAAATTTATATTTTATAAAATTTATTCAAAGATATTTTACTATAAAAATATAATTTATCTATAAAATATAATTTAT
>CASEYA010000103.1 GCA_949291975.1 uncultured Christensenella sp. | reverse complement strand
GCACCAACAAAAAAGGGCAAAGGCCCTTTTTCTTTGTCTAAATATTTTTAAATTTGTATAATAAAATTTTAAATAAAGATTTTTATTTATCAAAATAAAAAAAGGGAACGAGTTCCCTTTTTATTCAGCCTTTTTTGCTTTTGCTGTTGTTGTTTTAGTGCTTGTCTTTTTAACAGTTTTTGTTTCTGTTTTTTCGGCTGGTTTAGCCTCTGCCTTTTGTGCTGGTTTGCTTTCTTTTTTAACTGGCTTTTTAACTTCTTCTTGCACTTCTTCAACAATGTTCACAATGCGTCTATTTTTTTCTCCACGAGTAAACTTAACAGTTCCTGTTTTTAACGCATAAAGAGTGTAGTCCTTTCCAAGCCCAACATTCTTACCTGGGTGGAACTTTGTGCCCTTTTGACGCACAAGAATTTCGCCTGCGTTTACTTTTGTTCCATCACTGCGTTTTACACCCAAACGCTTTGATTCACTGTCTCTGCCGTTTTTAGAACTTCCTTGTCCTTTCTTGTGGGCGAACAATTGAATATTAATAAACATTTTCTACCTCCAATTCTATAAAATCGCTGTATTCTTCCACTAAATCACTAATTCCACAAAGCATGGTTCCAATTATCACATTTACATCATGCTGTGAGGAAAAGGATAGATTTTTTGGAATATTTATTTCAAAATAACCTTTTTGGTCATCTCTTTTTATTTCTGCTTTGATATGGGCAACCATCAAAAGTCCAAGCGCTGCCGTTTGAACAATGCTTGAAACAGCACTGCAAACAATATCCTCGCCGTCAACATTATATTCGGCATGCCCACTGCAAACAACTTTTAGAAAATTGTTTGCCTTTTTTTGCACGGTAATTTCAATCATTTTTATTTACCAACTGATATAATTTGAATTCTTGTAAATGGTTGACGATGACCTTGTGCACGGTGGTGAGTGTTCTTTTTCTTATATACGAAAATTTGAAGCTTATCACCTTTTCCGTGTGCAAGCACTTCTGCAACAACCTTTTTGCCTGCAACTTTTGGAGTTCCAACAGTAACCTTTCCGTCATCACTTAACAAAAGTGCATCGAATTCAACTTTTGAACCAACTTCGGCATCCAACTTTTCAACTTCAAGAACATCATTTTCTTGAACTTTGTATTGTTTTCCACCTGTTGCAATAATTGCATACATACTAAATACCTCCTCTATCCAATCTCGCTAAATTCTGGCATTTGCATTTAGACAAAATTTAAAAGCCAAATTTATGCGGATAACGAAAAATATTTTATCACAAATTTTAACAAAAATCAAGAGAAAAACAGAAATAATAATTATCAAATGATTTTCAGTCATACAAAAACAGACAATGCTTTGCTGTTTGGTTTATTTTGAGTAAAATAATAAAATTTCTTTGCATAGTTTATAACATTTTGCACAATATAGTTTTTGGGAGAAGAAATATGAAAACAGAAAAAAGACCAAACATTGACCTTTTGCAAAGTGTTCTGCACAATGCTGAAATTGGAATTTGCGCCATTGATTATTTGCTACCAGAAGTGGAAAGTGAGAATTTTCAGGCAACAATAAATGTGCAAAAATCAAGACTTAAAACTGTTGTTACCAAAGCGCACAATCTTGCGGAAAAACACAAAATTGACATCAAGCCAAACAGTTGCTTTAAAAAGGGCAAGATGTGGATTGGTGTTAAGATGTCTTCTTTTTGGGATGACGACACACAACATCTTGCCGAGATGATGATTTATGGACATTTTATGGGTGTTATAAACATAATTAAAAGTTTGGCAGATTGCAAAAAAGCAAGTGAAGATATTTTGGCTGTGGCAAGAGAACTTAAAGAGATTGAAGAAAAGTGCGTTAACGAGTTGGTAGCCTATCTTGAACGAACAAAAAAATAGATTCAAACATTATGGTGTTTAAAAACAATGAATTAAAGTAGCAAAATAATTTTATCATGTTTTTTAATATAAAATAACTAATTGATGTGCAACATTTTCAATTTCACAAACAGAAAAACAAGCAAAAAACCTTGCCTGTTTTTTATTTTTATATAAATAATTATTGTCCAACGAAAATTAAATTTTAAAATAAAAGTATTAAAAATTTTATACTAATTTATAAAAAGTGTGATTTTAACAACAAAAATCACGCTTTTTCTTGGTTTTTAATGGTATTTTTTTGCAAATCTATCTTAGGTTCGAAAAATCAAAAATTCTGTTTGTGCTGTTTGCCATTATATTTGGTCGTGATGTGTTGCTTTGAATTGCTCTCCATGTCAGCGGTCCAACAATACCGTCTGCCACAAGACCATTTTCTTGTTGAAATTCTTTTACAGCATTTTCTGTGTTTGTTCCAAAAATGCCATCAATGGCACCTGTGTTATAAAGTTTTGAATATAACTTTTGTTGCAAATATTCAACCGCTGTTCCAATGCTTCCACGGCGAAGTGTTTGGTCTTGTGGGGTTAAATTATTAAGCCTGTTCCATGTTTGAGGTCCAACAATACCGTCTGGAGATAAATTGTTTGCCTGTTGAAAAGCAATCACTGCGTTTTGAGTGTTTCTACCAAAAATTCCATCCACACTCCCAACGCTGTAGCCTTTTATTTTTAGTAAGAACTGTAAATATCTCACCAGCCTACCCGTTGAACCATATCTTATGGTTGAAAAAGTATCGTCAGTTATTGGAATATACTGAACATTTAGGAACTCACAAACACCCGCACAACTTGCACGCCCAACCGCCTGAACATAGTCTGGGTTAAGCATTTGTTTTGCTTCTTCAAAGTTGGTCATAAATCCAGCTTCCAGAAGTGCTGCTGGAATTTTGACCGAACTCAGCATTCCAACATCCAAGGTTTTTACTCCTCTGCCTCTTGAACCAGTGGCTTCAATGACTTTGTTATAAATGTCTGTTGCCAAATTTAAAGATTGTTGACGATATGGATTTTGTGTTGAATAAAAAGCCTCTGTTCCATTTGCACTTGTAAAGGTTGAACCATTGCCATCAGCGTTATAGGCAAAAGTTACAACAAGAGTTGCGTTTGAGTTGTTTACCGTGGTTACACGAGTTGAAATTGAAATATCCTGCCTGTTTGGTTTTACATCCACAATATAAAAGCCAACTCTCAGACAATCAGCCAAAAAAGCATTTTTTGCTGCATAGTTAAATTCATTTTCATAAATAGGTCTATCAATATAAGGCATAATTGGCGTTCTTTTGCCCGCCGTTGGTGGCATAACACCATGTTCATCATTTCCTGCAATAACAAATTGACTTGCATTATTATAAGCCATAAACTACCCTCCAAATTAAAAGTAGTTTATGGCTTATTATTGATTTTTGTTAAATTAAAATGTGTGTTCTTGAATTTTTCTAGATTTTGCAACTGTCTCTGATTTTGGAATTGACACCTGTGCCAAACTGTCTGCAAAACCAACCTTTTGAGCACCCTTATCAGCATTAGTTTGTGTTATTTCGTTGTCTGGTTTTCTATCAAAAGCTTGTGGGTCTCTTAAATTTCCAAACTCATCAAAGGTTTTTCTAAACCATTCTCTCCATTCTCTTTGGTGTTTCTCATCAGCAACAGAATAGCCACTTAAATCATCATCAATCTGCATAAAAATATCCTTTTATGTTTTTGTATAAATATATATTTTCAGCTCTTAAATCAAGATGGTGTCGAAGAAGAGACTCGAACTCCCACGGGTTATTCACCCACTAGGACCTGAACCTAGCGCGTCTACCAATTCCGCCACTTCGACATAGTTATTATATTCTTTTATAGGCTAAAAAATTTAATATAAACATAAATGATTTTTGATATAACAAACACCTCGTAAAAGAAAGGACAATTTTTATTATATCACAAAAATATTTAATAGTCAAACAAAAAATAAGAAACAGAAAAAATCTGTTTCCTTTGCTCACTCACAACAAAACCACTCTTGGCAAAGAGTGGTTTTGTTTTTTCGCATCTTTTTGCTACTTTTATAGAATATTTGCATCTTTTAAAAATTAAACAAATTTAATTAACTTTTTAGACCCTGTTTTCTAAATTATAATATTACAAGATATTTTTTCAAAGTAGCAACTGTGTTTATGCTAAAATTATTTGTTTTCATCATGACCGTTTTCATCCTGACTGTTTTTATCTTGACCGCTTATCTCTGCAACTGGAATTGTTGTATCTTTTTTGGTAAGAAGTTTTCTTATGACTGGAATCAAAAGTCCACCAACCATGTTCCCTGCTGTGATAATCAAAATATAGGACACCGCCTTCCAACTCCAAACTCCCGCAAATGAGAAATAGAACATATCAGCAATGCAGTGCTCAAAACCACAAAGAACAAACACCGACACACCAAAAAACAAACTTAGATATTTGCCAATTTGATTTTTGCAATTATTAAAACCGTCCACTGCAACATATATTAAAATATTACAGAAAATTGCAAGAATAAAAACACTAAGTGGGCTGTCTTGAAGTTTTGTCTGTGCCACATTTTCTGCAAAAGATATAATTGTTTCAGTGCTAAAAAGGCGTGTTACATGAAGCAAATATCCCACCAAAACAGCACCGATAATATTGCCAAGATAGGTAAACAGAATGGTCAGCCAAAACTTTTTATCTTTATCAAGAACATAGCAAATTTTTCCTGTAAAAAGATTAAAATTAAAAGTTAAAATTATGAAAAGCCCAACAACAAACATAAGTGCACCAACAATACCTCCGCCAGAGGCAATAAATGCAGTTCCGCCAATTGCAATGCACATTCCGCCCAGCACGCCAAGAATTAAATCTTTTATCATATCAAAAAATAAAGAATTTTTTGTTTTTACCATTAGCACCTCGTCAGTTCCATTTTTCATCTGTTACAAGTTCGACTTTTCCACTTTGCAATGTTTTTTGCACATCAATAATTCGCTGATTTGATGAACCTTTGAATTTTAAAGTGTAATCTCGCAAATTCTTAACAAAAGGACCATCAACAAGCACATCGGCGTATTTTAAAAGTTCATAAGCCCCTTGAATTTCTTTTAGGTTCTCAAAAACATAGCCTGTATATATCACTAGATGCAGATTTAATTTTTTAATCTCTTTTGCCAACCACAACAATTTTTCAGCCTGCGCAAAAGGCTCTCCACCGCTTAGAGTTACACCGTCAAGAAGTGGATTGTTTTTTATTTTTTCCAAAATTTCGCCGTCCTCCATATATGAGCCACCCGCAAAATCTTGAGTATGCTGATTATGACATCCATCACATCTGTGAGGGCACCCCTGCACGAACACCACAAAGCGAATTCCCACACCATCAGTTATGGAATCGTTTACAAGGCCTGCTATTTTTATGTTCATATCTTTATCCTGAAATTTATTGAATCGATTATTTAAAATCTATATTGCTATATCTAATCTAAAATTTATGCTTAAAAATCTATTTTTTTACACTAAAAATCATGATTTTTTATTGTTTTTTATATAAATTTTTTGCATTTTATCAAAATAACAAACTAAATGTTATGTTTTACCCTATCTCTTTCCTCTGCCTTTTTTGCATCGTTAAAGCGGTCCAGTGTTCCAACAAGATAGCCTGTTATTCTTCTAATACGCTCAAACTTTATGCCGTTTGATTCATCTCTTCCACACTTTGGGCAAGTTTTACCAATTATACCTCTATAACCACAAACTGGGTCACGGTCAACCGGGTGGTTAACTGAACCATAGCCAATGCCACTTTCCTTCATGCACCTGATAATCTTTTCAAAAGCATCAAGATTATTGCTGGTATCACCGTCAAGTTCAACATATGTGATATGTCCTGCATTTGTAAGTGCATGATATGGTGCTTCAATTTTTATCTTATCAAAAGCGCTGATTTTATAGTAAACAGGAACATGAAAACTGTTTGTATAGTAATCTTTATCAGTTATGCCCTTTATCTCTCCAAAAAGCTTTTTATCAAAACGAGTAAATCTTCCGCTAAGTCCCTCGGCTGGTGTTGCAAGAAGGGTAAAGTTGAGTTTCATTTCCTGCGCCTTTTTATCGAGGTAGTCACGCATAAAGCTAATAATTTTTAGCCCAAGTTCTTGTGCCTCTTTGCTTTCGCCATGATGTTTGCCAATGAGAGCAATCAAAGTTTCGGCAAGACCAATAAAGCCAACAGAGAATGTTCCATGTTTTAACACTTCACCAACGCAGTCTTCTTGCCCAAGATTGTCGGAATCAAGCCAAACATGTTGCCCCATTAGGAAAGGATAGTTTTTTACCTTTTTCTTTGCCTGAATTGCAAAACGGTCCAAAAGTTGACGAACAACAAGGTCAAGTTTTGACTCGAGGTCTGCAAAAAACTTGGTTTGGTCACCCTTGCTTTTAATTGCAATGCGTGGCAAATTTATGGTGGT
>CASEYA010000102.1 GCA_949291975.1 uncultured Christensenella sp. | reverse complement strand
GTAATATTGATATAATTATAATGTAAGAAAGTTTTAAGATAAAAGTTTAAGTTAATAATTATTATTCTTAAAAAGTGGTATATATATGCAAAGTAAATTTAGCACATCAAATATTATAATATTAATTGTGTCGCTTTTAATTTTAGCGGCAAATCTTTTTGCTTATTTTTATCTTTTTGAAATAGCAGAATGGCTTAATATATGTTTTATTGTTGGAACATTTATTGTTGCGATTGTTATAACAATATTTTTTGCTCTCAAAAAGTTTGCTCTTTTTAGACTTACATTTTTACTTACAATTTTTCTAGCAATATTTACATGGGCATATCAAACAATTGTGTGGCTTGGATATGCAGAAATGTTTAAATCAATTGAGGCAATTCAAGAATTAATTGCTCAAACAGGTGCTTGGGGAATTGCAGTTTTCATGTTAATTCAATTTTTACAAGTTGTTATTCTTCCAATTCCATCTGCAATAACAACGGTTGCTGGTGCTATTATGTTTGGTCCAACACTGGCAATGATTCTAAGTTTGATTTCAATTTTAATTGCATCTTATGTGGCTTTTTTTATTGGTAGATTTTTGGGTGAAAAAGTTGTAAGTTTCTTGATTGGTAAAGAGTTATGTGAAAAATATTCAAAACTTTTATATGACAAAGGAAAATATCTGTTTTTTCTGATGATGTTGTTCCCATTTTTCCCTGATGACATTTTATGTATGGTTGCAGGAATGACCACCATGAAACTTTCATTCTTTACATTTACAATGCTGATTTCAAGACCTTTGGCAATTATTCCAACTTGTTACCTTGGGGGAGGAACAATTATTCCTTATTCCGGATGGGGTTTGATTGTTTGGGGTATTCTTATTATAATTATGATTGTTTTGTTCATTTTAAGTTATAAATATCAAGCTCAAATTGAAAAATGGGTAACAAATATTGCATCAAAAATCACAAAGAAAAAAAATAAAGATGAAAATATCCGTTTGCAACAAGATGATGTAAAAATCAAAGATAGTCAAGAGCAAGATGAGGCAACAAACGAACATCAAGATAATGTTAAACTAACTAGTGATAAATTAATTAATGATATTCATTTTAAAGACCAAATATTATATGAACAGAAAAAGTCCCAACAAGCAAAAGTATTAAAAAAAGAAAATGGAGAAAATAAAAAAGACGCATAAAATGCGTCTTTTTTATGTGTTAAATTTTGACATTCTTGACATGCAGACATAAATAATCCACTGAATTAGAATATTTATAATTAGCACACAAGGTAAAAGCCATCTTAACAAATAGGTTGGTTCTGTGAAATTGTCCATTCCAAGCAAAAGATTGATTGATATTGCAAGAACTATTAATAAAATTGTGCCAATCAATCGATAGATAAAATTTACCATCCAATTTACATTTTTTCTTATTTTTTTATCTGGATATTTTTTGTAATTAGCAATATAACCAATTAAAAATATTAGGTCAATAAACAAAGCACATCCAAATAAAATATATTGTTCTAGTCCAATCCAGCCTTGTATAAAATAGGTAATAAATAGCCCAAGAATTTCTGCAAATACTATAAAAAATAAAATCACCTGTGCTTGCATTTTTAACTTATTTATATAAATATATTTGTTATCTTTCCTGTATGTTGGACCAAAATTTATATAATCTTTTTTCTGTTGAACAACATGTTCTTGTGAAGAAGTGTTTTCTTCTGAAAAATAATCGTTGTCATTATCAGCATCGCTGTCTGTATCAACAGTGTTATCTGTGCTTTTATGTCTTTTACTGATTTCTTCAAGAAGTTCAATACTTTGTGGGTTGGTTATTTCTTTTTTCGAATAATTATTAACACTAGCATCTTTTTTTGCCAATATTTGAGCAATTTCTTTTGCGTATTCTCGGCTTTTATTAAGAACTTTTTGAGAATCATCATCATTAGCGGATATGTTTTGATTTTTTATATTATTCTTTTGATAACTTTGTTCATAATTTTGAAAATCTTTTTTCTCAGGAGTAGGGGATTCGTCTTGCAAGAAATCTCCCAAGATATCTTTGAAATCAATATCTTCATTTACCTTTATTTCTTTGTTATGATTGAAATTTGTTTGTAATTCATCTTCGTCATCAAGTTCTTCATTAAAATCTAAGTCATCATCAATATCTGGGAAAAAAAGAGGTTTAAAATTTTGTTGCTTATTTTCTGTTTTTGTTTCTTCTTTAAATTTATACTCAGAAAAATCATTTTTTGGTTCAACATACTTACGCATATAACTGCTAAAATTATTTTTTTGTGTGTTGCTGTTATATGCTCTATGTTGAATATTCTCTGTAATGTTTTCTGCTTCAATTTCGTTGGCGGTTTTGTCAAGATAGGTGCTTGCACTTTCTTGTCTGGAAAGTTTGTGCTTTAAATAATCTAAACCAAGTTTTGTAATAGAGTAGTAATGGCGTTTGCCACCAAGTTCACTGTCTTCCCAATAAGAAGAAACTAAACCTCGAGTTTCAAGTCGCCGTAAAGCACTATATAAACTTGGTTGCTTAATAAGCATTCCACCATTAGTTTCATTATAAATGTGTTTTATTATTTCAAGTCCATAAAGATTTTTATCCTTAATTGCGCTTAAAACCAGAGTGTTAATGTCACCAGCCATTTTAAACCCTCCATTTTGATTAGTATAAACAAAAATTAATTATAAGTCAACAAAAATAGGGGGTACTATGCAAAATATAATACCTAAAAAAATTTATTTTTGTGCATAATTCTATGTTTATTTGCTTTTTTTTATTAAAAAATGGTGTTATAATACTGTGAGGTAAAAATTATGCAGATAGACATGCTTATAAGAACGAAAAGACGAAGTGTTTCTTTGCAAATTTCACAAAAAGGGAACTTGATAGTTAGAGCGCCTATAAACTATCCATATGAAAAAATTCAACAATTAGTTGAAAATAAAAGAAATTGGATAGAGGCGCATCAAACACGCATTTTAGCAAATCGAAATCTCAATAGAGATGTTTTAAGTTATGATAAAATATTATTTTATGGTTACACAAATAACATCACATTTTCCAACCAAGTAAAAAAAGTTGTTTTCTTAAATGGTATATGTTTTGTTCCAGTAAAGTTCCAAAATAGAGCAGAGCGCATCCCTTATGAAATTGCTAAAACATTAAAAAATGAAGCTAAAGATATTTTAAATAAGCGAACATTATATTTTGCAAATCTGATGCAATTAAAGCCACAATCTGTTTTTATAATGAACAGTAAAAGGCTGTGGGGCAGTTGCGATAAAAACGCAAATATAAAGTATAATTGGAGGCTTGTTATGGTTCCTCCAGACTTAATTGATTATGTTGTCGTTCATGAATTGAGTCATATTATGGAGTTTAATCATTCAAAAACGTTTTGGGAAATTGTTAAAAGTATATTGCCAAACTATAAGGAAAGAAGGCAATTACTTAAAAAGGGTGACTATTTGTTGGAATTATTTAGATAAACTATAACAAAAACTGACAAATATAGACAAAATATTATCAAATATGTGTAAAATTTTATTCTTTTTTATCTATTTAAATTGCTTACAAATAGGGCAAAAATAGAAAATAAATTAATGTATAATGTAATTTTTGAAGTGTAGGGAAGATTTTATACCTAAATCAAATTTTCAGAGTGTAGGCTTATTTTTTAACAAGCTTTTTTATTTTTTATAATTAATTTTTTATATACAATATTTAAAT
>CASEYA010000101.1 GCA_949291975.1 uncultured Christensenella sp. | reverse complement strand
TAATTAAAAAAGATAATTAAAAAAGAAAATAGCGGTAAAAATTTACTGCTATTTTTGGCTTTAAAAGATTTTATATTTATTTTTTTAAAGGTTTGATTTATATTAAAATTTTTTAGTTTTTTAAGAAATTTTATAAGTTTTGTGATAAAATTTGTTAAAAAAGTGATATTTTTTTTATAAAAATTGATGTTTTTTCTTTAAAATTTATGATTTTTTAATAAATTTTTTGATTTTTTAATGAAAATATGTGTTGTTTTAAAAAATATGTAAATAGATTTTTTGTGTGAATTTTTACACTCGCATTGGCAAAACAAGATAGAGATAATCTTCTTTTTCTTGGTTTGATGTTATCACACATGGACTCATAACACCGCAAAAGTTCATTTTGATAAACTCGTCATTTATTACATGCAAGCAATCTATGATAAGTCGTCCATTAAAATCTATAACAAGGTCGCCATCGGTGTGTTCAATTGGAATGTTTTCGGTAATGTTTCCCTGTTGACTTTCGGATGTGATGGTTAACATTTCTTTTTTGATGTTAAATTTTATGATGTGATTGCGTTCGGTTAGGTTAAGAAGGCTGGCACGCTCTATGGCATCATAGAGTTTTTGTCTGTTGATTACAATGTTTGTTTGAAATGATGTTGGAATGATTTGATTATATGACACAAAATCGCCTTTTTGCCCTAAAAGTCTGGTGATAAGCACAGTGTTTTCAAGATTGATTTTAAGGTGATTTTTCTCGGTTAAAATGGTGATTGTTTCATTTTTTTCTGGTAAAAGTTTTACAATTTCCATTAAACTTCTGGCTGTTACCACAATTCCAAAATCTTCGTGATTAATAAGAGGTTTTCTAACAAGCGCCATTCTTACGCCGTCTAGTGCAACACCTCGAAGTTCGCCATCCTGTGCTTCAAGCAAAATTCCACGAAGCATTGGTCTTGAATCGTCCTGAGCAACTGCCACACTGGCTTTTACCACAAGGTCTTTTAGGTCGTTGCTTTTGATTTCAAGTTTTTTAGGTGCTTCAAGTTCTTTTGGCTGAGGAAATTCATCGGCATTTTGACATTGAATAATGCCTTTATTTTCGCCATAGAAGATTTCCATTATGTTGCCTTCAATTAGGTTGAAATTGATTTGTTCGCCAGATATTTTTTTTACAAATTCAGCAAAGAATTTCGCTGGAATAACCGCTTCTCCCTCTATGCTGACATCGGCTTTTATTGTTTTTATAATTGTTAATTCTAGGTCGGTGCACATAAGTGTTAGTTTGTCGTCTTCTGCAGAAAGTTTTACACACTCAAGAATTGGGTTTGTTGTTCTTATGGCAGATGCTTTGACAACTTTTAAGACTGCATCGGCTAGTTCTAGTCCTTGACAGGTAAATTTCATAAGTCATACTCCTTTTATTTGTTTAAATTATAGCACAAGATAGAACGTTATTCAACCCCTTTTTTGAAAAATTTGAATGAACAGTCTGTTGATTGTTTTTTATTTATTTTTATTAGTCGTAATAGTAGTAGTGTGTGTGAAAAAGTGGATAAGTCAAAAATTTTACACTTAATATATTTATATTAAGTGTAAAAAACACTTGATTTCAGTGTGGATAAGTGGATTATTTTTGTGGATAACTGTGTGGGAAAGTGGTGTTTTTGTGTGGGAAAGTGGTGTTTTTGTGTGGGAAAGTGCTGTTTTTGCGTAAAATCTGCAGGAAGTTTAGGATATAATAACCTATTTTTTCGTTATAGCAAATAGTGATATTTTTCACAAGGTTATTTGAGTTTTTTAAGCTTAAAATTAGCTGAAAAGTTATAATAACCATTGTTGTTAATAGTAGTTAAGTTATTAATATAATTAAAGTTTGGCTGTTAAGAATTGTTGTTTGAAAATTGTTGATTGTTTTTGGTTGTTGTGATTTTTTGTGGAGGTTGGCAGAGAACATGGTTTAAAAGCGGGGTTGGGTGCTTTTGGTTTTAGTGTTGTTTGTTGCAAGGGATGTTGTGGTGTGATGTTTGGTGGTGTGGTGCGGTATGGATGTTGCAAAATTTGTTGGTTGGATGATGTAATGCGTATAGTTTTGGTAAAAACAGTGTTGGATGTTATAGGGGTGGTTTTTGCTGATATAGGGC
>CASEYA010000100.1 GCA_949291975.1 uncultured Christensenella sp. | reverse complement strand
CACCTTGCCAAGGTGAGGGTCGCGGGTTCGAATCCCGTCTTTCGCTCCAAAAATTATTATATTTATAAGACAAAAGACTTTCAAAGGTCTTTTATTTTTTTACCAAAAGCACTATTTTCCCTCTTGAAAGGAATAATAAAAATATTTAAATATAAAAAACTTCACCATAACGGTGAAGATTTTTATTAAAAAGTGTGCTCTTTTGATGATTTCATTGTTACATCGTTTGAAATTTCTGCAATTGGTGGAACATATGCCTTGAAGGTTGAACGCACTAGTGCCTTTTTTTCTTCCTGCTGTTTAACTTGCTCTTCTCCACCCTTTTGAATTGGTGTAACCCCCTTCATTTCTGGTGCAAAAGAAGCATATGGCATAATGCACCTTGCAAAGTTATATTGTCTTTGGTTAAATAACATATTTGAATTAACTCCAGCAATAATTTCTTTAATTTGTTCTCTCTTTTCGCTCATTTTTCACTCCCTTTAATTTCTTTCGTTGTAATTATACCACAAAAAACAAAAAAAGCAATACCCTTTTCTGCTTTTATTTATTTTACTTTGTTTTAAAACTTTGTTATAATAAGCATAATTATTAATACGGGAGATTTAATTATGAGTAGAATAGAAGAAATTTTAAACAAGCAAAAAGAATTTTTTAAAAGTAAAGCAACTTTATCTTTAAGTTTTAGGCTTCAACAGTTAGACAAACTAAAACACTCTATACTTGCCAACCTAGACACCCTTTTGGAAGCATTTAAAAAAGATTTCAATAAGTGTGAATATGATGTTTTTACCACAGAAGTTGGACTTGTTCTTGAAGAAATTAAATATATGAAAAAGCATATAACAAAATTTTTCAAACCTAAAAAAGCAAAAGGTGGACTTACCAACTTTCCAAGCAAAGCAAAAATTGTGCATGAACCATATGGTAATGTTTTGATTATGGCTCCTTGGAATTATCCTTTTCAACTGGCAATGAATCCTCTTGTTGGTGCAATTGCTTGTGGAAATACTGCAATTGTTAAACCAAGCGCATATGCACCTGAAGTTTCAGCTTGTATAAACAAAATTCTGTCTGTATTTGAAGAACAATATATTGCTGTTGTCCTAGGAGGCAGAGAGCAAAATCAAGAACTTTTAGAGCAACAATTTGACCTTGTTTTCTTTACTGGAAGCAAAAGTGTTGGTCAAGTTGTTCAAGAAAAAGCAAGCAAGCACTCCTGCCCTATTATTTTGGAACTTGGAGGGAAATGCCCTTGCATTGTTGATGATTCTGCAAATATTGAAACAGCGGTTAAGCGAATTGTTTGGGGAAAATTTCTTAATGCTGGGCAAACCTGTGTTGCGCCTGACTATATTTTTGTTCCAAAAGACAAATATGATAACTTTTTGGAACTTGTTAAAAAACAAATTGAAGAATTTTACTATAAAGACAGCGTTTTAACAGATGATTTTCCGTTTATTATCAACGACAAACACACTGAACGAATTAAAAATTTAATTGAACCAGAACAAGTTGTTTGCGGTGGAAAAGTTAAAGACCGACTTATTGAGCCAACCGTCTTGAAAGATGTTAATTTTGATGACAAAGTTATGCAAGAGGAAATTTTTGGACCTGTTATGCCTGTTTTAAGTTATGAAAATCTTGAAGATGTAATTACCTATGTTAATTCAAAAGATAAACCTCTTGCCCTGTATTTTTTCAGCACAAACAAGGACAGAATAAACAAAATAATTGAAGAAACATCATCAGGTGCTGTTTGCATTAACGAAACAGTTATGCATGTTGCAACAAACACCCTACCTTTTGGTGGTGTTGGTGGCAGTGGTATGGGCAATTATCATGGCGAATATTCCCTTCGAAGTTTTAGCCACATGAAGCCTGTTTTAATTAAGGGCCCAAACTTTGAGATAAAACTTAAATATCCCCCTATTACAAAATCAAAAAGGCGCTGGTCATACAGATTTTTAGGAATAAAATATTAGTTTCCATTTTTTCCCTACATTTTTATTAAAATTCTACACATAATACTTTTGCAAGTGAAAGCGCTTGCTAAAAAGAGGTGAAAAAATGAGTAAAAGAACAAAATCCCAATCTAAGAAGCCTACTTCAAGTTGCAACAAAAACCGCAACAAAGGGAATGTTGAGGCTGGAACAGATATGGGTAACTCTCGTTCTTCAAGTTCCAACAACACTCAGTCAAGAACTTGCAGTAATTCGAAGAGTAGTTACTAATCACCAAAAAAGAGCCAATTACGGCTCTTTTCTTTTTGCGTAAAACAAATATGCTTAAAATGCAAAAACTTTGTAATTATCTTTATTTATACCCTATTTATTGTGTTTTTAGAAAAAAATTTTTATTGCCAAAAAGCACCAAATAAAAAACTGAGTATAGCCACAAAAAACAAGCATTTTGCGCACAATTTTGTCTGTATACCCACTGTTTTTTGACAAATAAAGACACATCATTATAACCACAAAAAAGCACTGCTTAGTGCTTGTTTTTTGTTATATACTCTAAAATTTTTGCTAAATTTTATAATATAGTGTTAAATTCAGAAAATGAAGCTTGCTCTGTCTTTAAAAAGAGACAAAACAGTCCTTTATGTAAAACCATTTTAATCTATTGAGACAATATAGTAATAAACTGGTTGCCCACCCTCTATTACTGTAACTTCACATTGTGGAAATTTTTCTGTTAAAATTTCTTGAAGTTTTTCTGCGTCTTGTGCTTGAACATCCTGACCATAGAAAAGAGTGATATTAACCCTGTTCTCATCAATCATTTTTTCAATTAAACTTATTGTTGCTTCATTCACAAGTTTGTCTTTTGCAACAATCTTGCCACCAGCAAGACCAATGATGTCGCCTTCTTTAAGGTCAAAGCCATCAACATGGGTCTCTCGAACAGCATATGTTACCATTCCGCTAGCAACAGACTCTTTTGCTGTGGTCATTGCCTCAATGTTTTCATTAAGTGTTCCTTCCATATTAAAGGCAAGCATAGCGGAAACACCTTCTGGAATAGATGTTGTTGGAATTACATGAACAAACTTTTTGGTTAAATTCTGTGCTTGTTCCGCTGCAAGAATGATGTTTTTGTTGTTTGGGAACACAAAAACATGGTCACTTGGAACTTTATCAACCGCTTTTGCAATGTCGTCAGCACTTGGGTTCATTGTTTGGCCACCCTCTATTATGTGGTCGGCACCCAAATCTTTAAATACCGCAGCAATTCCATTTCCTGCAGCAACAGAAACCATTCCAAAAGCCTTTTGAGCCTGTTGCATCTGTGCTTGCTTCTTTTTCAGTTCCCTGTTTTGTTCAAGCATATTTTCAATTTTAATATTCCAAATTTCGCCCATTTCAAGAGCATAGCCAAGCGCTCTGTTTGGTTCATTTGTGTGAACATGAATCTTGATAAGAGACAAATCTCCAACACAAATAACAGAATCACCAATTGCCATCAACTTTTCACGAAGTTTATCAATATCAGACTCGGTGGTCTTTTTGTTCATATGAATTATCATAAACTCGGTGCAGTAACCAAATTCAATTTCTGCCAAGTCTTCAAAGTTAATATGAAATTGCTCAACTTCTTCAATTTTCTTTGCAGTAGCGTCCATTTCAATGGTTAAATCGCCTTCATTTGTTAAACCTTTATAAAAACCATGGAAAACAGTTAATATTCCACGACCACCAGCATCAACAACTCCTGCAGCCTTTAAAACAGGAAGCATTTCAGGTGTTTGTTCAAGTATTTCCTCACCTGTTGATAGAATTTGTTTGAAAAAGTCTTCAAACTCTGGAAATTTCTTAGCAGCAGATTCAGCCGCCTCAGCCATTACACGAATTACCGTGAGGATTGTTCCCTCTTTTGGAATTGCAACAGCCTTATATGCCATTCTTGCACCATTTTGCATTGCTTGAGCAAAAATCTTTGTCGTTGGTTCTTGATGAAGCATAAGTTCGCTTGCAATACCTCTGATAATCTGAGAAAGAATTACCCCAGAATTTCCTCTTGCACCACGAAGTGCACCCTTACTGAGCGCTTCATTGAGCGCATCCATATTGTTTGTTGCACAATTATTAACTTCATTT
>CASEYA010000099.1 GCA_949291975.1 uncultured Christensenella sp. | reverse complement strand
TGAGAAAATTTTTTGCAAAACTATAATTTTGATATCGCTAAAAATTGATTAAATAACAAATTTAATTGATGGTTTTAAGCAAATTAAAAATCATCATTTTAATTTCTTTTTTAGGTCAGCAATTTGCTCTCTTAAACTAATTGCTCTTTCAAAATCTAGTTGTGCAGAAGCAACTTTCATAAGTGCTGTAAGTTTTTCAATTTCGTGAGGTATGTCTTTAACTTTTATGCTGTTATCAATCTTTTTACGAATTTCAAGGCTGTTTGTAACTGGTTTGATGATTGTCTTTGGAATAATTCCATGCTTTTCGTTATATTCCTGTTGCAACTTTCTTCTGCTGGCAGTTGTTTCAATTGCCTCTTTCATGGAATCAGTGATGTTATCTGCAAACATAATCACTCTGCCATTTGCATTTCGTGCCGCACGCCCAATGGTCTGAATGAGTGAGCGACTGGAACGCAAAAATCCCTCTTTGTCTGCATCAAGAATACAAACAAGTTCAACTTCAGGCATATCAAGTCCTTCACGCAAAAGATTTATTCCTACCAAAATATCAAACTCACCGCTTCGAAGTCCGTTGATAATATCAACCCTTTCAAGTGTGTCTATGTCTGAGTGCATATAGCGAACCTTGAAACCATTTTCAGACAGATAGGTTGTAAGGCTTTCTGCCATTTTCTTTGTAAGGGTGGTAACAAGCACTCTTGCTCCACGTTTGATGACCTCTTTGCTTTCTTTCATAATTTGGTCAATTTGACCTTCTATTTTGCGAACTTCAACAACTGGGTCCAAAAGCCCTGTTGGTCTTAAAATTTGCTGAACAACCTTTTCTGCTTTGTTAAGTTCATAGTCTGCTGGTGTTGCAGAGATATAAATTGTTTGATTAAGTTTTTCATTAAATTCATCAAAATTAAGCGGTCTGTTGTCAAAGGCGGCTTTAAGGCGAAAACCATAGTCAACAAGATTTGTTTTTCTTGCTCTATCCCCATTATACATTGCTCTGATTTGCGGAATGGTCATATGACTTTCGTCAATTAAAGTTAAAAAGTCTGGCGGAAAATAGTCTATCAAGGTATATGGTGGTTCTTGTGGCTTACGCCCATCAAAATATCTGCTGTAATTTTCCACACCATTGCAATATCCGATTTCACGCATCATTTCAATATCATAACTAACACGCTGTTTAAGTCTTTCTGCTTCAAGATATTTTTCCTGCATACGAAAAAACGCAACTTCTTCGTTCATATCATGCTCAATTTGTTTAAGGGCTGCTTGCATACGGCTTCTGCCAACAGCATAGTGTGTTGCAGGATAGATTACAGCATAGGAAAGTTCACTTATGTTTGTTCCAGTAATTGAATCAAGTTCGGTAATTCGGTCAATTTCATCGCCAAAAAACTCTACCCTGATTGCAACTTGCGAAGATGAAGAAGGAAGAATATCCAAAATATCGCCCCTTGTTCGAAAGGTGGAACGCTTGAAATCAATATCATTGCGCTCATATTGCATTTCAACAAGTTTTTTGATAACTTGTTCCTTGCTGATTTTATCGCCTTTTCTTAAACTCATATGAAGATTATAATATTCATCAGGGTTGCCCAAACCATAGATGCAAGATACCGAGGCAACCACAATTACATCTCGCCTTTCTAAAAGAGAATTTGTTGCTGAGGCACGAAGTTTATCAATTTCATCATTTACAGACATATCTTTTTCTATATAGGTATCTGTTGAAACGATATAACTTTCTGGTTGATAATAGTCATAATAGGAAACAAAGAACTCCACCCTGTTCTCAGGAAAAAGTTCTTTAAACTCATTGCAAAGTTGTGCCGCAAGCGTTTTATTGTGAGCAATAACAAGTGTTGGTTTGTTTACCTTTGCAATGATGTTTGCCATGGTAAAAGTCTTTCCACTGCCAGTAACACCCTGAAGCACTTGCGATTTAAGCCCATCATTCACGCCTTTGACCAAAGCTTCAATTGCTTCGGGCTGGTCGCCAGCAGGCTGATAGTTGCTTTTAAGTTTAAACTGCATTTTGTCTCCTTTTAACTCATATGTTCTAATTATATCACTAAATTATTTTTAAGTAAATAGCACAGTTAAATTTTTTTAAAATATATAGTGCTTACTTTCATGCAAAAATTAATTAATTTTTATTTTATTTTGCGAAAAAACTTTGATTTTATAAGAAATTTCTCCACAAAATACTAAAAAGTTTTCATATTATAATTTAATATCACAAAAAATAAATCTTTAATTTATAAACCAAAACAGCCTAACCCTTGCTTTAATCAAAAATCAAATATTTTTTGTGCAAACTAACCAAATGGCTTTTTGTTGCCTTTTTTTAAAAATTTTTATATAATTGTAAATATAAAAAGGAGAAAAAAATGGAAACAACAGAAAACAAAATGCCACTAATTGGCGACAAGGCTCCAAGTTTTAAAGCGGTAACAACACAAGGAGAAATTAACTTCCCAGAAGACTATAAGGGAAAATGGGTGATTCTCTTTTCTCACCCTGCAGATTTCACACCTGTTTGCACAACAGAATTCATGACCTTTGGTTCTATGATTGATGAGTTTAAAGCACTTAACACCGAACTTGTTGGGCTCAGCGTTGACTCACTTTATTCGCACATTGCTTGGCTTAGAAAAATTCAAGAACTAGAATGGAACGGAAAGAAAAACATCAATGTAACTTTTCCATTAATTGAAGACATTAAAATGGAAGTTGCAAGCAAATATGGAATGATTCAGCCAAGCAGTTCTACAACACAAGCAGTTCGTGCTGTTTTTGTGATTGACCCTAATAGCATTATAAGAACAATTCTTTATTACCCACTTTCAACAGGAAGAAATTTTGATGAAATCAAGCGCATTATTCAAGCACTTCAAAAAGCAGACAATGATAACTGCGCAACACCAGCAGACTGGAGACCTGGTGATGATGTTATTATTCCAACCGCTGGTTCTTGCGGAGTGGCAAAAGAAAGAGTTGAAAGCAAAGACCCAAATCAATATTGCCTAGACTGGTTTATGTGTTTTAGAAAAGAAAAGAAATAAAAAAGCAATTTTTACTTAAAAAAGCAAACATTAGTCAGACAATTTTAAAACTAATTATAAAAAAGAGTTTTTCCGCTAAAAAGTAAAACTCTTTTTATTATTTATTCTGTTGATTTCAAAAAGGCTTATATTGTTTGTTTTTTACTTATATAAAAGTGCTATGCACAGTCATACATGTTTAAACTAATATAAAAATAGAACAAAAACTTCATTATTATTTTTTGATATTTGCAAAGATTATGTGTT
>CASEYA010000098.1 GCA_949291975.1 uncultured Christensenella sp. | reverse complement strand
TCCAGCCAACGTGCTTTTGAAATGTGGAACAGGGCATCATCTTTTTTTCCAAGATTATATGCACAAAGTGCGCAAAAAAGATGATTTTTTGCATTAAATTCTTCAATTTTTATAAGTTTTTCTAGGAATACATAACTTTTATCAAACTCATTTTTGCTGGCAAATAATAGCCCAATGCGCCTTAAATCTTCGGGAATATCGGTTTCAATTAGATACACACGGTTTTGATATTTTTTTGCCAGGTGGTCTTTTCCAACTTTTTCATAAAGCATAGATAGAAGGCATAAACAAGGCACATTTTCCTGATTCATTTGCAGAACCTCTTTTGCCAAACTTTCTGCAATGCTGAAATTTTCCTCAAAAAAATTGCACATGGCAAGCAGGCTTTGGTTTTCTTCGTCGCTTTTAAGCCCAGACAAAATTTCCTTTGCGCCCGCAAAGTCTTTTTTTGCAATTAGATTTTTTGCACTTAAAATCAAGTTTTCTTTTGCAATTTCTGGGTCGTTAATTTTTTCTTTGATGTCATAAGTCCATTCAAGCACTGCTCCTGTGAAGGTGTTTGAGATGTCCCATTTTAGCGTGGCGTCCAGATATTCAAGCGCAAGAGAAAACTTTTTTATGCACACCAGATTTCTTGCAATGCCAAAAAATGCCGAACTTCTTATGTGTGGAATGTGCAGGGTGCGAAAGAAAAATTCCAAACTTAAAGCATATTGCCCCATGTCAAAATAGGCTTGCCCAATCAGTAGATTTAACCCTTCTTTTTCAATTCTTGTTTTAGCGCAATTTTTTGCGTTTCTTGATGCATCCAACACACCCCAAAGGTCGTTTTCTTGTTGGCGCTTGTCTATTAGGTCTAAAAAATGCCTTAAATTGTTTTTGAAATGAATTATTTTGCCCATGCTTTTATTCTATGAGTAAACACAGCAAAAAAGAATGTTTTTTTAATTTTGTATTCTTTGTTTGCAATTTTGTTTTTGAATTGATAAAATAATTGCAAATCTTAAAAATAAAAAGAGGAACGATTATGTTTGCACATTTCAGACCGCTTTTTATCGTTTTTCTGAGTTTGGCTTTGGGAATTTGGTGTGCTGAACTTTTTCGAACTGGACAGATTATATATGCTGTTATCATTATAGCAGTTTGCCTGCTTGCTGTTTTGTTTTCCTTTTTTAAATTTGCAAGCAAAAAGAAAATTTTTAGTTATCTTTGGATTAACAAAAAAGTTGCAATAGTCACAATATTGTTTTTTGCTGTTGGTTTTGCTTCTTTTTATTCTTTGTTTTTAGAGGTGTCCAGCGAGGAAAACATAAAAGTTAATTCCAGTGTGGAATATCTTGTGATAGGCGAGGTGCGCAATGCTCCTGTTAAGTATGAAGACTATATGACCATGTTTATTGATGATGTGATGTTGCAAAGCGATGAGGATGTTTTAAGTCTAAACAATGCGGGTATGTATGTTCGCATAGATACCACTAACATAAAAGATAACTCGGTGCTTTTTGAAGCAAGGGCAGGAGATGTTCTCATCTTTTATGCAACCGTTCGCAATGCAGATGTGTTTTCGAAAGAAGATATGTTTTCCTATGCCTATAAAAGTGATTTTCGCTATATAGCATATGCAGACCAAGATGATATTTCCTTGGTGGAAGGTCAGCAAAGCGCAATTGATTCTGTTAGACAATATATCAAAGATATAATTTATTACAGCATGGACGAGCGCCATGCGGGACTTGCCTATGCGCTTTTTGTGGGTGATGTAAGTGGGCTTGATTATGATATAAAATCTAACTTTCAAATTTCGGGCATTGCTCATCTGCTGGCGGTATCTGGGCTTAACACTGCACTGATGTCTTTGGTGCTTGTTTGGTTTTTTAATAAAATCAGGCTTAAACCGTGGATGAGTGTTTTGTTTGTTACTTTGCTTTTGATGTTCTATTGTGTGCTTTGCGATTTTGCTCCGTCGGTGCTTCGTGCAAGTTTGATGTCTGTCTTTCTTTTGGCTGGGCAGGTGTTTGGCAAGCAGACAGACAACATCAGCAGTGTTTCGCTGGCGGGACTGATTTTGCTTCTTGTTGACCCAATGTATCTTTTTGACCTTTCCTATCAACTTAGTTTTGCCTGTGTTTTTGCAATTTTTATGCTTTCGCCAATCTTTGAAAAATTCTTTTTGAAACTAAGGCTTGGCAAGTTTATAAGTTCTAATCTTGCACTAAGCCTTGCCTCACAGGTTGGCACTCTGCCATTAATTATCAACACTTTTGGCTATGTTTCACTGGTTTCGCTGTTAACAAACTTGATTGTTGTTCCATTTATGAGTTATGTCTATATTTTGCTGTTTGTTGGACTTATGCTGACCCTAGTTTTGCCTTTTATGTGGTTTTTGCTTTGGATAGACCAGTGGGGCTTGTGGCTGGTGGATGTTGTGAGTTCTTGGTTCGCAAGTTTTAACTATGCCTCTGTGGATATAGCGGGAATAATCACGCCAATTACAGTTATCTTTTTTGTGCTGATGTTTTGTGTTAGTTCTTTTTGTTTGTTAAAGAGAAAACGCAAAATCATTTTAAACTGCACACTTGCCTGTGTTTTAACCTTGCTTGTTATTTTAAACTATACCATTTTACTTATTTAAAACTTGCTTATTAAGTGTTTAAAGTGATATAAAACATATCTTCTTCCTTTACAAAACAAAATGTTTATGCTAAAATTTTTTCAAGGTGGTTTTAGATGAAGTTTGAAGAACTTAAAAGCAGTTTAAAAGATAAAATTTTTAATGCATATGTAATTTCTGGCAGTGATGCATATTTGCGTGATTCGGCGCAAAAACAGATTGTGCGCAGATGCGCATCTGTTTTGCCAGACTTTAATGTGAATATTTTTAATGATGAAAATTTTGATGTCGATAAAATCTTAGAGTGTGCCAAAAGCGTGCCTGTTATGGACGAAAGGCGTGTTATTGTGGTTGCCGATGTTT
>CASEYA010000097.1 GCA_949291975.1 uncultured Christensenella sp. | reverse complement strand
TGGGGCGGTGGTGGAATAGTTGCCAGCATCGTTCCAACTGTCTGAATTTGTGGGCGCAGCGTTTGCAACATTCACGCTTGGTTGCGGGGTTTGGCTATTGTTTAACCAATGAACAAGCCCCACCCCCGCACACATAAGGGTGAAAACACTGATTAAACAGAACATCAAAACTTTTTTACTCTTTGAAAATGACTTTTGCTTTTCTGTTTGTTTTTCCATGTCTTTCTCCTATTTTCCTTTTCATAAGCATTTTTGTTAAACAAATTGTAGAACAAAAATTTTTTGTTTAACAATCTCATTAAGGTTATTTTACTCTTGCTTATTATTTTTATACTTTCATTATAGCATATAAAAAAATTAAAAATCAAATGATTTAAACAAGTTTTTTGCTTTTAATCTTTTACTATTTTATTATACTATATCTAAAAACTTGTTTGAAGCCAAGTTGGGTCAAGGGGCTCCGCTCCCGTTACAAAAAACTTTGTTTTTATAAAATATTTCTATATTGTTTTATAACCTCATTATATCCCAGCTTATTAGGTGCCAAGATGGGTCAAGGGGACAACGCTTCTTGCGGGCGTGGGCAGCGCCCACAGAAAAAGCATTTCTCATAAAAATATTTTTAATAATTTTTAAAAAATGAAAAATTAAAATTACTATTTTAAATTTATTTTTTATTTTGCCAAAAATAAAAAAAGCATAATAAAATTATAATAAAAAAATAATTATATAAATATAAACACAAAAATGAACAGCACCCCAAAAGTTAGACACTTTTGGGGTGCTGTTCACCTTTGGGGCTCACCCCAAAGGGCGAAAGCCCTTTTTGCTTTATTTTTATTTTATTTTAAATTATTTTAGAATTTTTTATATTATTTTTATAAAAGAAAAAAGAGTTAAAACTCTTCTGCAAGGTTTAACTCTTTTTCTTTGTTCAATTTTTCAACAATTTTTATAAACTTTTCCACATCAATATCGTTAATTTGCTTTCCGCCACGAATTTTTAGCGAGATGGTCTTGTTTTCTCTTTCTTTATTTCCCAAAATGAGAACATATGGCACTTTCATTTTGCGATAGTTGTTTACCTTTGCGCCCATGCCATTTTGCGAAAGGTCAATTTCGGTGCGAAAGGCAGAAAGTTTTTCTTTTATCTCTTGTGCATATTCAAAATCATCTTCGCCAACAGGCACAATGCCAATTTGTGTTGGTGCAAGCCAGAACGGAAAAGCACCCTCGAAGTGTTCAATCAAAATTCCAATAAAGCGCTCGAACGAGCCATAGATTACCCTGTGAACAAGCACTGGGGTTTCTAGTTCGCCTTTTTCGTTGGCAAAATGAATATCAAAGTTGCGTGGAAGTTGGAAATCAAGCTGAATTGTTCCCGTTTGCCACTGTCTGCCAAGAGCATCGGTCATAATCAGGTCAATTTTTGGGCCATAGAACGCACCGTCGCCCTCGTTAAGCACAAAGTTTTCTTCGCCAAAGCGTTTTATCATAATTTCTTTAAGGGCATCTTCTGCCTTGTTCCACAGGTTGATGTCTCCCATGAAATCTTCTGGTCTGGTAGACAAAACAGCCTGATATTTCACATCAAAAATGCTGTAAAAGCGGTCTGCAATGTCTAAAATGGCATTGATTTCTTGGCTGATTTGCTCTGGACGAATAAAGTTGTGCGAATCGTCCTGTGTGAAACTTTGAACACGGAAAAGCCCGTGCAGAGTTCCAGAAATTTCTTTGCGGTGAAGTTTGTCGCAGTCTGAAAAACGAAGTGGCAAATCTCGGTAGGAACGCACCTTTCTTTTATATACAATAATTGAGTTTGGACAATTCATTGGTTTTAAAGCAAGCGGATTATTTTCCTCGCCAGTGGTAAACATATTGTCCTTATAGTGTGCCCAGTGTCCCGAAGTCTCCCAAAGTGTGCGGGTGTTAAGTTGCGGGCTGGAAATTTCGTGATAGCCTCGTTTTTCATGCTCTTCACGCCAAAAGGCAAGCAAGGTGTTAAAAAGTTTTAAGCCATGTGGAAGCCAATATGGCATTCCTGGGGCGGTGTCGTCAATAAAGAACAGGTCAAGCGCCTCGCCAAGTTTGCGGTGGTCACGGCGTTTTGCTTCTTCTTGCATAAAAAGATATTGTTTTAATTCCTCTTTGCTTTCAAAGGCAACCGCATAGATTCTTTGAAGCATTTTGTTATTGCTGTCCCCTTTCCAATATGCACCTGCAATGCTCATCAGTTTAAAGGCAACGCCTCTAAGTTCTCGGCTGTTTTCAACATGAGGTCCACGGCAAAGGTCAACAAAGTTGCCACTTTTATAGATGCCAACCTGTTCATCTTCAATGCCCTTTATAAGTTCAACCTTGTATGGCTGATTTTTAAAAAATTCCAGTGCCTCTGCCTTTTTCATGGTGCTTTTTTCAAAAGGCACATCACGCTTGATAAGTTCTCGCATTTTGTTTTCAATTTTTTCAAGGTCCTCTGGTAAAATTGATTTTTCAATATCAAAATCATAGTAAAAACCGTTATCAATTGCTGGACCAATTCCAAACTTTACATTTGGAAAAAGTTGGTCAACAGCCTCTGCCATGATGTGTGATAAAGAATGTCTTGCTGTTTGTATGTCTTGCATTTTTTTGCTCCTTTCAAAATAATTATAGTTTATAAATTAGAAATAGTCAATAAAATAAAGTTTTTTTGTGCAAAATTATTTGTATTTTTATTTTGTTTTTGATAAAATAAAAAAAGAAGGAGTAAGAAATGAAACAAAGAAAAGCATTGCTTGTTGGTCTTTTGGGACTTTGCACACTGTTTGTATATTCAGCAATTTGGTGGTATAAATTCCAAAGTGACCTTAAAAACGAAACAAACAGAGGCTATATGCCAATTGGGCACCTGATGATTATGCTGGTGCCTGTGGTAAACATAATCTATTATTTTGTGTGGATTTGCCAAGTTGACAGCAAACTTACTTTTCTTGGTGCGCCAAAAGGCAACAGGGCTTTTCTTTATGTTCTGCTTTCATTAATAGGGCTTGGCTTTATTGTTGTTTTCCCACTTATTCAATCAAAAGCAAACAACATTGGACTGATTGAAATTCGCTCTAAAACAAAAGAAGAAGTCCGCACAGATAAATATGCCAAATATTTTAACAGCGAGAAAAAATAGAAATTTTTGTTATACCATAAACTAAAAAGCAACAATTTTCAAAATAAAGACTAAAACGGGGAAAAATATGAATAACAGCAAAACAGAATTTTTACAGAATTTAGTTTTTGACAGACAATATTTTGATAAATTAATTGATTATATAGAATTAAGCACGCACCAGTTAGTTTTGCATCCATATAGTCACCTTGTCTCTGTGAATTCTCACCAAACAGACTATGAAATAAAAGAAGATGAAATTGAGGATTTTTTGAAAAACATTTACAGTTATTGGTATCAATTTATCAACGAGCATTCACCTATTGATAAAAACAGTCAAATGTATGAAGAAGTAATATCTGCTAGAAGTGACCCCAAATTAACCCCAGAATATATAGAAAAAAATGGTGGTTACTATAAATTTTTTACTGAAGATTTTAAAAATTTGTTTTCATCAAAAGAACTGCGAGCGATAAAGGACCAATCATTTATGTGTGGAGGTTTTTTACACATATATAATTTAATCAAAGACAACAAAAAAACTGTTCGACTTTATGTTAATGTGAAAGCGGAAAACATCATTCCGCTGGCAAATGAAGTGGCTCGTTATTGCTGGCAAACAAACTTGCCAATGCACTTTAAGTTTGCACAGTTTGATAACCGCAATGACCCATTTTTGATTTATACAAGTTATCAAAATGCACAAAAATATGTTGACCTTTTAAAAGCAATTCACCAGCGTTCTCCTCAACTTTTTGAGGGAGCCAAACAACAAAGCCCATTGCTTGCTACCGTTAAAGATGCACAATATATTGGGTTTGGAGAAGAGCCTGAAAAGGCAAAATCATCCTTCAACACAGAACGTGCAATTTTATTTAAAATGGTTAATGATGAGCGCAACAAGGCAATTCATTCGCTTTGGGATAACAATAAGCATGTAATAGTGGATGAAAAAAACTTAAATATGAACCAATATCTTGAATATGTGATAATGCAACAACTAATAAAAAAGACCGATGAAGAAATTGAAAAAATCTTAAGCGGAAAAACAAAAAATGCGTTAAGTCCAAAAGAGGTTGCTGAATTTTTAAAAGGACAGCGTGAGTTGATCAATCTTATAAAAAATGGCACCTACAATAAAAAAATTCACCTGCTAGCAGAAGAATATAAAAAGCAATTAGAGCATGAATATGACATGAAGCATCCTTTGACTAATGATAAAACGTTGCGACTGGTCATTACAACAACAAACAGTTTTTATGCAGGACAAAAGCCAAACAACACCAATGAATATAAATGGAAAATTCTAATTAATGGGGGAGACATAGATGAAGCATTAATGAAAGTTTCGCCAGGATTAAAGGAAAAATTTATACAAAATATACATGACCCTGAAGTGCAAAAGCAATATTTAGACATCAATCATATTTCTACTGTTTACCCCTACTTAAACATTGAGACCCAGCGTGAACTTGACGAAGAAAAAAACAAATCTAGAGCGAAAAGAAAAAAACAAGACGCTTCTGTTTTATAAATTACAGACAAACAACTTTTCAAAAAGTTGTTTGTTTTTTAACAAATAAAGTTCCGTTATCGGAACTTTTAGTGGTATTTATTACTTAGCAAAGTTCCGTTACCGAACTTTTACAGCACTTTTGATTAGGCTGATAAAAATTTCAGTCCAAACTTTGCCCCATAAAATATTTGCATTTTTTACTTCAAGTTTTTCATTTATCAGCCAGGTGCGAAACGCCAATGCTATCATCAACGGGCAGACAAACCAGAATGCCTTTTCCTTGCTTTTCAAGTTCGCAATCTTGTGCAATTGATTTCATAACTTTTTTTCTTATGGCCTTTTTTACCAAAATCATAACAATGTCTTTTTCTGGCTGAATGGAAACACCCATAAAGGAATTTTCTTCGCTTTGGCTTGTTCCCCTGCCATTTATAATTGTTGCACCAGAGGCACCCGCCTTTTTGCTTGCCTCTATCACATTTTCAGAAAATCCTGCATCAACAATGGTTAAAACCAAAGAAAAGTCTTGTTTTTTTGTCATTTTTCAGCCTCCTTTTTTGTGCTTTTTTTCTCAATTTTTGTTTTTAAAAGGGCATTTTGCTTGCTTGGTGTTTGCTCTTTTTCAAAATTTGCAATGTTATTTTTATTTTGCCTGTTTATGTTTTTTTGCGGTTGTTGAATAAAATTTTCATTATTTAACATCTGTTCTTTTTGTTTGTGAGAAACATTTTCAACTTTTTCTTTTTCTTGCTTGCCGTCTTTGTCTTGTTTTTCATTGATTTCTATATCTTGCTTGTTTTTGTTATCTTCTTTTTCTTGCCTTTCGGCAGAGCACAGTTTGCAAGAAGCAACCAGCACACCAAGAGAATTTTTTGCAATTGCAGAAAGCGAAATGGTAAAAGCCATGCCGTTGTCTGGATTTTGAAAATTAAGTTCTTTTTCCAAAACACCCAAAACAAAAGAGGTTTTGGTGCTGTCTACCAGCCCAAAAATCACAGTGCATTCGGCATTTTTAAGTCCTAAAAGTTCCAAAACGCCACTGCGGTCCACACCAAGACCAAAGGTGGTAACAAGCGAGCAAACACCCAGTTGTTGCAGAAGTTTGTTGGCAAAATCTGTTTTTTCTCGGCGCACAATGGCAATCAAAACTTTGAATGGCGCTTTTTGTTTTTTCATTTTTCACTCCTTATATTGCAATTTAAAGCAAGAACTAGTCATACTCAATAATAACACTGCCCTTGACATCTTCGGCAGAACTTTTGATGCGTTTTTCTCCAATGCGATAAATAATGCCAAAAATCATTACAACCAAAATTGGAGCAACCACACAAAGTGCCAGCGTTCCAAAGGCGTCAAGAAGAAGACTTCCCCCAGTGGCAGACACCGCACCAATAATCAGTGGCAATGCAAAGGTTGTTGCCATTGTTCCCGTTGCAACACCTCCCGCATCAAAGGCGATTCCAACAAATAACTTTGGTGCAAAAAAAGACAGCACAACCACCAGCGCATATGCAGGCACCAAAATCCACAAAATTGAAATGTGAGTTAAAACTCTAACAGCACAAAGCGCAAGGGCAACAGCAACACCAAAAGTGATGCAAAGAAGAATTGTTTTTCGTTTTATCATGCCGTTTGTAATCTCGGCAATCTGCTTGCAGAGAACATGAACAGCAGGCTCTACCATTGCCATGCAAAAACCAATCACAAAACAAATTGGAATAAACCACTCACTCAGCCCGCCTGCCAGTTGCTCGCCAATCATTTTTCCAATAGGCAAAAAACCAACATTAACAGCCACCAAGAAAAGCACAATGCCAATATATGAATAAAAAATACCCATAACAATTTTTAAAATTTGTTTGCGTGGAAGTTTCAGTGCAAAAATTTGAAAAATTCCAAACAGCACCGCAATTGGCAAAATCACAATAAGAGCATCAAGAAAATATGTTGCAAAAGCCTGCGAAAAGGTCATTGCTTCGCTTACATCAGCAGCAGCATCGGTAACACCCATAACCCACATCAAAACAATTGCAGACAGCACCGGCCCCACGCTTGCAAGACCCACCAGCCCAAAACTGTCTTCTTTTGAGCCTGTTCCACGAACCGAGGCAAGACCCACACCAAGTGAAACCATAAACGGCACCGAGATTGCGCCTGTGGTAACACTTCCCGCATCAAAAGCAAGCGGAACAATGCCTTGGTCGATAAAAATAACCAGCAAAAAAATGATTGCATAGGAAATGGCGGTAATCACACTGTAACTAAGTTTAAACAAAATTCGCAAAATAGACAGCATAAAGAAAATGCCAACCCCAACAGACACACCAACAATAAACAGATATGAATTGATTTCAGGCACTTGCCCAGCAAGAACAGAAAGGTCAGGCTCGGCAATGGTAATGATAAAGCCCAAAATAAAGGCACAAAGCACAATCAGCCAAACCTTGTTTGTTTTTCCAAGATGACTGCCCATGTGTTGCCCCATTGGCGACATAGATATATCTGCACCAAGGGTAAACAGCCCAATTCCAAGCCACATAATCACACAGCAAATTCCAAAAGAAATCAAATTTTCTGCTGGAACAGGTGTTACCCAAAGTCCCAAAATTAAAACAATGGCAGTAATTGGCAAAATAGACAAAAGACTTTCTTTCAGTTTTGATAACAGCGAATTTACCATTGTTTTCTCCTTTCTTAAAATAATAAATTAAAACCATGTTCAAAGTCAAACAGATTACAGCAAATTTTGTCTTTTATTATAAAAAACTTGTGTAAAATAAGGCAATTTATACAATATGAAGCAAATAAAATCTCCAAAAAACAAAATGCCAACTTTTTTGTTTTAATGTTGTAATATATTTTTTAAAAGTATAAAACAAGCAAAATATAATTCACAATTCTTACATTACAAAAATGCAAAATGTTTTTATTTTTTTACTTTAAATATTTGATAAAAAATTGTAATGTTCAGACCTTTAATACCAGTTTGTCCCGCTTGATTAAACACATCGTTATTGACTTCATTCAT
>CASEYA010000096.1 GCA_949291975.1 uncultured Christensenella sp. | reverse complement strand
TAAGATTTAAAGACCAACAACTTGTTTTTGGTGCAACAAATCATGCTGTTGATAAAACATTGCTTGAATTTAGGACTAATTCTGCGCAAAATGAAGAAGAGTCAACAAGAACAGTTGCACAAACTGCAAATATAGACAATCTAGACCAAACAATTTATAATCAAAATATAAATAATGTAGTGTTTGAGACTAATCAAAATAACATTGGTGTTTTTGAAAACAAAGATTCAACATTAAACGAAATAGTTTTAGAAAAAAATGAAGTAAAAACCGATAATAATGAAACATTGATTGATTCCAACAATCAAAATCAAACAATAAAAACCCAACCAGAGCCAGTTTTGCAACAAGGCCTTTTTGATGGTTTTAGTAAAAACTTTGAACTTTTATCTATAAAAATTGTTGGTAAAATCTTTAACACTTTCATCATAGTTGAAATAGAAGATAAAGTATATCTAATTGACCAACACGCAGCACACGAAAGAATCTTATATGATAGGTTGGTTGCTGGACTGAAAAGGGGAGAACATAGTGCTCAGCCACTTTTTATTCCATATATTTTAGAAACAAACAATGTGGAGCATCAGTTCATAACTGAAAACATAGATAATTTAGTAAGACTTGGCTTTGATATTGAAGAATTTGGCAACAACAGTTTTAAAATTTCCACTGTTCCATATAATTTACCAGACCTTGACTTGAAAAAGTTTTTTGATGATATTCTCAAAAATGTAAACACCATTTTAAATTTAAAAAATAAAGATTTAATGCTTGATAAATTGGCTCAGACCGCATGTAAACATGCTATAAAAGGTGGCGATGACTTATCAAAAGAAGAAATTGTTAACTTGCTTGAAGACCTTGCTAGAAGTGATGTGCAGTTGCAATGTCCACATGGCAGACCATTTGTTGTGGAATTTAGCAGGTATGAGATTGATAAATGGTTCAAGAGGGTTTTATGAAGCAACAACTTCTGTTAATTGGAGGAGCAACCGCCGTTGGTAAATCTGATTTTGCTCTTGATTTAAGCAATTATATCAATATGGAAATAATTTCTGCTGATTCTGTTCAAGTTTATAAAGATTTAATTGTTGGAACCTCCAAACCAACAAAAAGTGAACAAGAACAGTGCAAACACCATTTGATAAATATCATAGATTTTGCTGAGAAGTTTAATGCTTATGATTTTGTTCAGTTGGCAAAAGAAAAAATTTATCAAATTGCGGAAAAGAAAAAACTTCCTGTGATAGTTGGTGGAACAGGACTTTATATGGAAAGTTTATTATTTGATTTTGGTTTTGACAAGAAAACAAGAAATGAAGAATCAATATATGATTATTCTCTTTATGTTTTAAATCAAGACAGAAATGCTTTATATCAAAAAATTAATGCCAGAGTTGATAAAATGATTGCAAATGGCTTGGTTGATGAAATTAAAAGTTTAAAGGATAGGGGATTCAATGAAAATTTGCAATCAGCACAAGCGATTGGCTATAAACAAATTTTAAAGTTTTTAAATGGTGAATTAGAACTTGAAGAGGCAATTGAACAAATAAAGAAAGCAACCAGAAATTATGCAAAAAGACAAATAACATGGTTTAAGCATATGAATCCTATATGGATTGATGTTGACAAAAATCTTGAAGAAGTAAAAATGAAAATAATTGAAAACTATAAAGAATATAAGATTTAAATTTTCACACATTTTTGATAAAGTTAACTTAGTTTTTATTACTGATAAACTAAAAATAAAAACACCAGAATATAATTTCTTCTGGCGTTTTTTATTTTGAAATGTTATAGTTAAAGATTTCTAATTAAGCCAACAACTTTGCCAATAATAGATACATCATCAAAAATCATTGGTTGCATTGAAGAATTCTCAGGTTGCAATCTAAAATGCCCATTTTCTTTAAAAAAGCGTTTAATAGTTGCAGAATCATCAACAAGAGCGGCAACAATTTCGCCATTTTCTGCTGTATCTTGTTTACGAATGACAACTTTATCTCCGTCCATAATTCCTGCCTCAATCATACTTTCACCGCTGACGGTAAGCATGAATAAATCATCCCCACGAAAAAGTCCCGTTGGCATATAAAAAACTTCTTCATAATTTTCAACAGCAAGAATTGGTTCACCAGCGGTGATGTTTCCAAGTATAGGAATTGGCTGATAAGAACTGATGACTTGAAGTATAGTGTTGTCTTTTGTTTTTTCATTTTTGTCTTGAACTATTTCAATTGCTCGATTTTTAGAAGCACCACGACGAATTTTACCCATTTTTTCTAAGTGATTCAAATAATATGTTATGGTTGATGTTGAATTGATTTTTAGTTCTTCACACATTTCACGAACAGATGGGCAATAGCCATTCTGATTTTTAAACTCTATTAAAAAATCATAAAGTGCGTGTAATTTTAATTCCATAGATTTCTTCATTTGACACCTCATTAATTTTAAGTTAATTGAATTATAACATATAAAAAAAGAAAAGTCAAACATTTGTTCGACTTATTTTTTGTTTTTATAAATATTTCTACTTTCTTAATTTAACTTTATTTGCCGCTTGTCTTCTGATGTCATCACTCATTGCTGCATAGTGTTTCTTGGTGGTATTGATGTCTTTATGACCCAAAACATCTGCAACAACATAAATATCCTGTGTTTCACGATAAAGATTTGTGCCGTAAGTGCTTCTTAATTTATGTGGGCTAATTTTTTTAAGTGGAGTGGCTATGGAACTATATTTCTTAACTAAATTTTGAATGGCTCTGGTTGAAAGACGCTTTTTTTGTAAAGATAAAAACAAAGCTTTTTCATTTGGGTCTAGGTCTTTTATTTCTTCTCTTTGTTTAAGATACTTTTTAAGAGCATTTGCAACTTCTTCTGAAAAATACAATACAACTTGATTTCCACCTTTACGAACAACTTTGAAACCATTAATATTGAAATCAATATCATCAACATCAAGACCAACACATTC
>CASEYA010000095.1 GCA_949291975.1 uncultured Christensenella sp. | reverse complement strand
CTTGCTATGCACGGCATAGGCGACCGGCCGGAATTGGAATTCTTTTTTTTTTTTTTTATGTTTTTCAGATAATTTTTATTCACAATATTTTATATACTTAATCAAGATTTTGTTAAAACTGTTGACTTTTTCATAAAAATTGTATATAATGATCAAGACCAATTTAATAGTGGTCGTTTGTGCTTTTAGCGCATTCCTTGGCTGAAATGCCATAGTAGAGAAAAGATACTCTGAGTTTTTACTCACTGCACGGCGTAACATAAGTTATGCTCCGTAGTTCTTTTTTCAGAGAATAACCTTGCAATTATTATTGCATTGTATCCACAAAATGCATTTTGTGGTGGTTCTCGGAAATACCACAGACTTCATTGTCTGTGGTATTTTTTTGTTAAAAAAAAGTGCAAATGCACTCTAAATATTTATTGCAAAATAGCACAACAAGTTAAAACAAAAATTTTATAAATAGGCAAATCTGTTATTTGTAGCGTGAATATTATTCTCCCTCTAACAATCTCTTCTTTTCTGCTCGCAAGGTCGCATCTATTTGTTCTTGCGTCTTTCCCCAAAACAATGGGTCATACTGCACTGAATAAAACTCCTCATAGCTTTTTCGGGCTTTTGGGGGAGCTTTATCTGTTAATTTATATTTCCATTCTTTTGGGTCATGATAATACCACTCTTTATTTTTCATAAAATATGGTTCAGTTCTCATCATACTATTTTTCCCCTTAAATATAATTTTAATGCTTTTATTTTTTTAATGGCGCTCCCGTCAGGATTCGAACCCGAACTAATGGTTCCGAAGACCATTGTGCTATCCTTTACACCACGAGAGCATGCTAAATTTTTTACCTGATTGTTATTTTTTGCAAAAGCATTGTTTTGATGTGATTAATAATTTATTCAACTAATTTCTAGAACAATAAATGCAAATGTTCTGGCTTTTAATAAACACAAAGAACTTAACGTTTAATGCCATGCTAAATATATCACTTTTAAGCAAATCAAGAATGCTATAAAGTTTTATAGATTTCATTATAAACCTTTTAACAAGAAAAGTCAAATAAAGTTTGTGCATAATGTTTTTGCTTATAAATTTTGCTCAATAATGACTGTTATATGTTTTATTTTCTATCTATCAAGCAAAAACTTGCTTATTACGCAAAAAAATGCGATATTATAACAGAAAAACAACAAAAACAATTTGCTTTTTCTTGACTTTTCGCATAAAATTAATTATACTAGTTATAATATCAATCAAGGAGAATAAATCTATTATGGAAAACGAAAATAAAAGCACACTTTCAGAAAAAACTAGAAAAATGTTGCCTTTTATCTATATGGTGCTAACAGTTATTGGTGCTTTTCTGATTATGGGATGGGATTTTATCTATGTTCTCTCTGGCTATCAACTTTTAGCATATTGGATTAACATTTGGTTTATCTTTACTGGAATTTTTCAAATTTTGTCTTTAATTTCGATGATTCTTTTGTTAATCGTAAGCATTTGGGGTTGGGCATACGCAGCAGGCAAAGCAAAAGAATTAAAAATTGGCAGTTGGGGACTTAAAACCATTGCAGAATTTATGTTTATTGTTTTCTGCGCAACAGCAGTTTTGGTGGCTGTGTTTGCAAGCATTGCTAGCGGAATTGGTTTTGGCATTATAACCTTTGGTGCTTTGCTATATTTCCTTTTCATTCTTGCAACAGTTATTGTTTATCTTGTTCTTTGGAAAAAAGGTGCAATTGAAAAAGAAGGCTTTTTTGCCCTTCCAAAGAGAGAAAAGAAAGAATCAGGCAATGGAGAAGCAATTGAAGTAAGTCTTGAAGAACCAAAACCTGAGGAAGAAAAAACAGAAGAACAAAACAGTGCTGAAAACGAAGAGCAAGAAGAAAATAAACCAGAAAACGAAGAAACAGAAGAAACAGAAGAAACAGAACAGCAACAAAAAGAAGAAAAGGGCAACAAAAAGAAATAAAACAGCGTTTGCTGTTTTATTTTTTGTTTTATCATCCTTTACAAATTAGTGATAAAAAGTTTTTAACGAAAAACCAGAGTTTAAAATTTACATAAAGCACAAATTCATCAAGTTTTGAACATTTTCAATTGCCAAGTTTACGTTAAAGCCTTATCAATTTTTAATATATTTGCTTTTATTATGTTACTTTGAATCTTCAATATTTTTGTTTTACACACATTTGCAACTGATTTTATATGCTTTTATTTGTCTTTGTTTTATTCTCCGTTTTTGCAACCACAAAGGTTTTATCGGGCAAATCTTTTCTTACCGTTGTTCCCGCTGCAATAAAACAGTTTTTGCCAATTTTCAGTGGAGATACAAGGTTAACATTTGCGCCAATAAAACATCCACTTTTGACTGTTATTTGTTGTTTGATTTTTCCGTTAAAGTTTGCAAACACCACACCGCACCCAATGTTACAATTTTTGCCTATAAAAGCATCACCCACATAGGCAAGATGTGCACATTTTGTTCCCGTTTTTATTTTACTTTTTTTAATTTCCACAAAAGAACCAATCTTACAATTTTTGCCAATCACACTTTCTGGGCGTATGTGTGCAAAGGGTCCAATTTCACTGTTTTCATCTATTATGCTATCACTAACCACACTTTTTATAATTTTAGTGCCCTTTTTCACTGTTGCGTTTTTTAAATATGAATCAAAGATGAAGCAATCTTTTTCCACAGTGCAATTTTCAAGATAACTTTTGCTAATTGACACCTTTTTTGAAATTTTGTTTTTACCAATAAAAATATTTTCCATGTAACTATAATATGAAACAAATTTTTATTTAAGTAAAAAATTTTATAACATCTTAAAAACAGAAAAACTTTGCAAAGACAGCAAAGTTCTTTTTTATTCCCCAAAAATCAAACAAAACTTAAATTTTTTTAAAAAACACCAGTTAAACTTCAAAAAAGCGTCTTGCAGTTCGCTTAACAAAGCATTTAATTATCTATCTTTCATATATTTTTCTATCATATCTTTCACTGCGTTTTGGCAAGTTGTTCGGTCTTCGCAAAAACACATTGCATGGCCTGCACCCTTGATTTTTACAAGTTTGCTTGGACTGGTGCAGTTTGCATAGAGTTCGTCTGCCATTTTGTGTGGAATAAAGGTATCTTTATCGCCATGCAGAAAAAGAATGGGAACTTTTGCTTTTTTAACGCATTCCAAAGGTCCATTTTTATAAAGAGAAAACTTTCCAACTCTGCGAGCAAAAGCTTCGCCAATTCCAATGATAATCCAATTTGGCACAAGTGCATAGCGTTTAAAAAGTGTTTTTGTTAAATCACGCATGGTGGTATATGAGCAATCGGCAACAACAAACTTCACATTTGCTGGCAAATTCTTGTCTGCGCTGGCACAAAGCACAGTTGCCGCACCCATTGACACACCGTCAAGAATGATTTCGCCTTTTATTTTGTTATTTAAAAACTCTACCCACCCTATCAGGTCTTTGCTTTCAAGAATTCCACAGGTTATATATTTCCCCTCACTCATGCCATGCGTTCGTTGGTCAATTAAAAGAATGTTAAAACCAAGGTTATAATAAAAGGGCGCATCTTGAACTCTGAATAAATGGCTTGCCATATAGCCATGAACAAGAATAACTGTTTTGTTTGAATTTTGGTTAACAAAAATACCTTTCAGTTTAAAGCCATCTTCACTTTTTATGCAAACCTCTTCTCGTTTTATGTTTTCAAGCCACTTTTCCCCAGAGTGAACATCATCAAGAAACATTTTCTTTTTATTCTTTGATAAATATGGAAAAGTTTGCGGAAGTTTTGAACGGGTAAACATTCCAAAAAACAACGAGGCAGATGCCACCACACTTAAAACAACAAGCACAGCAACAATTCCCACTATAACCCAAAACCAAACTGGCATATGTATTTTCTCCTTCTTTATTATAATAGCAATGTTTTTGGGAAAAGTCAAAAAAAGAGCTTTGAAAATTTATCTTTTTAAAATTATTCTTCACTTTTTTAAAATAGACAAACTCCGTAAAAAATTTTAGGAAATTTTCAAATTTTTCTATATAATAACAGTTGCAAATTATGTTTTTTAGATATATAATACTTAAATCTAACACTATTAGATATTTTGAGAGGTTTTTATGATTAAACTGTTAAAATATTTAAAGCCAATCGAGTGGCTTCAGTTTTTTGCTGTCATTTGCCTTGTTGTTGGCACAGTGGCAATTGATATGACCTTGCCAGAATATATGGCAAAAATCATTGCACAAGTTGATGACGGCGCAGGAATTAATGATATTTTAATCACAGGTGCAATCATGCTTGCGCTTTGTTTTGGTTCTATCATTCTGTCTGGCTCGGCAGGATTTTTTGCTGCACACATCAGTGCAGGGCTTTGCCAAACGGTTAGGCAAAAACTTTTTGATAAAGTTGGCTCATTTTCCATGCAAGAAATCGAGCGCTTTTCAACCGCCAGTCTCATCACCCGTTCCACCAACGACATCACCCAACTGCAACAAACATATGCAATTGGAATAAGAATGGTTTTCACAGCACCCGTTATGGCAATTTGGGCGCTTTGCAAAATAATTGATAAAAGTGCCGAACTTTCTGGAATAACTGCAATCTTCCTTGTTGTTATGGTGGCAGGAATTATGAGCCTTTTTCTGTTTGCTTTTCCACGCTTTAAAAAATTGCAATCAAAGGTTGATAAGCTTAACCTTGTAACCCGTGAAAACCTAACAGGAATTCGTGTTGTGCGTGCCTATAATGCAGAGGAAAAACAACTTGGCAAGTTTGAAAATGCCAACACTGATTTTTCAAAAACCAACCTTTTTCTAAATAGATTAATGGCTCTTTTATCGCCTTTTATGACCATTGTTATGTCTGGGCTTTCGCTTGCTCTTGTTTGGATTGGGGCATATTTGATTGGACAAAACATGCTAAACGTTCCTGCTTTAATGGAGTTCACTCAATATTCTGCACTTGTTTTAATGAGTTTTGTTATGCTTTCCATGATGTTTTTAATTTTGCCTCGTGCCAGCGTAAGCGCAAAGCGTGTGCGAGAAATTTTAGACTCACAAACCACCATTTCAGACGGGCCAAACCACTTCAAAGAAAAAGGACTTGGCAAACTGGAATTCAAAAATGTGTGCTTCCGCTATCCTGACGCAAAAGACCCTGTGCTTAAAAACATAAACTTTACCCTTAACAAAGGCGAAACACTGGCAATCATTGGTTCAACAGGCAGTGGTAAAAGCACCATTATCAACCTTATTATGCGTTTTTATGATACCACAAAGGGTAAAATTTTAATAGACAATCAAGACATCAAAGACATCAAACTAGAAGACCTCTATGACCAAATTGGATATATTCCACAAAAAAGCCTTTTGTTCTCGGGAACTGTTTATGATAATGTTGCCTATGGCACTCATGACGCAAGCAAAGAAGACATAGACAAAGCAATTGAAATCAGTCAGGCAAAAGAGTTTGTGGAAAAACTAGACGGAAAAACAGACTTTATGGTAAGTCAAGGCGGAAACAACCTTTCTGGTGGGCAAAAACAAAGATTATCTATTGCCCGAGCAATTGCCAAAAAACCAGAATTTTTGCTTTTTGACGACAGTTTTTCAGCCCTAGACTTTGCAACAGACAAAAAACTTAGAATGGCGCTGAAAGAAAATATGCAAGACGCAACAAAGGTTATTGTTGCACAAAGAATTGGAACAGTTATGGATGCTGATAAAATTATGGTGCTGAACGAAGGCAATATAATTGGGCTTGGCACACATAAAGAACTTATGAAAAACTGTGATATATATCGTGAACTGGCATATTCACAACTAAGCAAGGAGGACCTAGAATCATGAGTGAAAAACAACAATCGCACGCTCAACCAGCAAGACCACATGGTCCTCATGGTGCAATGAGCATTGCAAAAGCAAAAGACTTTAAAAAAAGCATGAAGTTATTCATCAAATATCTTTCGCCTTTTTATGTGTTAATTGCTGTTGCCATTATTTTGATTATCAGTGCAACTGTGTG
>CASEYA010000094.1 GCA_949291975.1 uncultured Christensenella sp. | reverse complement strand
TGACGCATCAGCAGAGGCACCTGCAGAAAATGCAGAATAATTTTATCACAAAGAGGAAAAACTATGGAAAAAGTTGTGGAATATATTGTTCGTGCGCTTGTTGATAACCAAGATGCTGTTTCTGTTTCTTCAAAAGAAGAAGATGGCACAATGATAATAACAGTAAAAACAGCGCCAGAAGAAGTCGGCAGAGTGGTTGGAAAAAACGGCAGAAACGCACAAGCTATTAGAACAATTATTCGCTCCCTTGCAGGCAAACAAGGGTTCAAAGACCAAAAATATGTTGTTAAATTTGAATAGGAAGGCAAAACCTTCCTTTTTGCATATAAGGAGAAGCACATGAAAACAGTTGTTGGAGAAATTATCAAACCACAGGGAATTCGTGGTGAAATAAAAATAAAACCTTTGGTTGAAGATGCAAATTATTTTAATGATTTGTCCGTTTTCTATATTGAAAACAACAAATTCACAAAAAAGGCATGTCGTGTTCATCAAGGTTTTGTTTATCTTGCTTTAAACGAAATTACAAATCGAGATGAAGCCGAAACTTTTCGCAACAAGTTTATTGAAGTTGAAAAAGATGATTTGCCAAATCTTAAAGATGGACAATACTATATAACTGACCTAGAACATTGTGAAATATTTTTTGAAAATGGTGAAGAGGTTGGAAGGGTTGTTTCAGTTGAAAACTATGGAGCAAGTGATATTTTGCAAATACAGGTTGGAACAGAGGAGATTTTGTGTCCATTTTTAGAAGATGTTTTTGTTGATGTTGACATTGCAAACAAAAGAATAACAGCAAACAAAAAAAGATTTTTGGAGGTAACACAAAGTGAAGATTGATATCCTAACTTTGTTCCCAAACAGTTTTGCTCCTCTTAATGAAAGTATTGTTGGGCGGGCAAAAGATAGTGGCAAAATTGACATCACAGTTACAGACATCCGCTTGTTTTCTAAGGATAAACATAAAAAGTGTGATGATACCCCATATGGTGGTGGAGAGGGTATGGTTATGACCGTTCAGCCACTTTGGGATGCTGTTAGTAGTGTTAAGAAAGAAAATTCGCACATAATTTATTTAACTCCAAAAGGTCAAACGCTCAATCAGCAAAAGGTGGAAGAGTTAAAAGAAAAAGAGCATCTTGTTTTAATATGTGGGCATTATGAGGGCATTGACCAGCGTATCATTGATAATTTTGTTAACGAGGAAATCAGCATTGGTGACTATATTCTAACAGGGGGTGAACTTCCTGCCATGGTTCTTGTAGATGCTGTTGCAAGGTTGCTTCCAAATGTTCTGCATAATGAAGAAAGTTTTAAAAATGAAACTTTTGCGAACAGTTTGCTTGAATATCCACAATATTCAAAGCCTGCCGAATTTAAAGGTATAAAAGTTCCCGAGGTTCTTTTAAGTGGCAATCATCAGGAAATAGACAAGTGGAGAAAACAGCAAAGCGAAAAATTAACAGCAGAAAGAAGACCAGACCTGTTAAAAAATAAATAATTTTATCATAAAAAAAATCTAATCATTTTTTTGGAGATAACAATGTATATTGAAGATTGCATGAATGACCGAGAAAGTTTTAATCTGTTAATGAGAAGTGTGTTTGATGAATTTCGTGTTGCAATGAACAAAAAGCACGGAAATGTTTGGTATGACTCACAAGATTTCAGTTTTAGCCCATTTCTAAGCAGTGATTTAATAAACATGCCCGATGGCACACATGTTGTTGAAGTTCTCTGTTTGCCGGGAAATCATAAAACTCACAAATTTAGAGAAGTTGGCTATAATCGTGGTTTGCCAAAAATTTATGTCAGTGATTATGAAATTTTACCTAAAATAACCATGAATCAAAAAATAGGCTTTAGTGAAGAAGAATTAAAGTTGTTAAATTATTTTTATGTTAAAAATATGCTTCTTAAAAACTTTGAGAACATGGAAGAGTATAAGAAGAATTTCATAAGACATCAGTTGTTTAAAAATCAAGCATATTTAAAAACTTTAAACACAGAAATGCGCATTGAAGAAACAAAAAAGATAAAAGTTCAAACAGATAATACTTTGGCAAAAATGACCACAGAAGTTTTGGGTGATGTCCTGTTTTCTCTATATTTTAATGAAAAAGAGAATGCTGGCGAAGAATCAGTTTTGAAAACAAGAATCATGAGTTCAGTAATCAAAAAGCATTTTTTCTTTTTTCTGCCAAAATCAAAAATGAGACGAGAAAAAATCAAAAAAATGCTAGAAACACACAATTTGTCTAATGATGCTTTTTATAATGTACAAATAGATAACAAAAGACCACAGGTTAAATCTGTTTTTGAAACGTTAGATACCAAAACCAAAGCTTTTTTACCAAAAGACATCACCTTAGAACAACTTATAAAAAGTTATTCTAGAGATACGAAAAAAACAATGAAACGAGAGTTGTAAATT
>CASEYA010000093.1 GCA_949291975.1 uncultured Christensenella sp. | reverse complement strand
AAGATGGAAATTATTCTTATTACAGCGACTATATTGAGCAATATTATGGTGTAAGAGTGATGAGTGTTCCTCCCGAAGGGCAGATCACAGAAAATGAAACAACAAACAAAGAAAGAAGACGATTTTATATTAATGCAAAAGCACAATTCGAAGTTTTAAGCCAATATATCCTTTATTATCTTGTTGGCTCTTTTGGCAGTGGAATTGAAAACACCAGCATAGCGGGCTATGACTCAGAGTTTGGAAGCGACTATACCATAACTTTGCCTGCTATGTCTCCAGTTGTTATAAATGCTGATGCTTTTAATAGCGATGAATTTTTGATTGAGCGTGTTTTATCAAACTATGTCTATGACGGAACAACTCTTTCTGCTGAATATGACTCGTCATACAAATGGAATTTTAATCTTGAAGGCGTAGAATCAAACTATGCACATAATTTTGTGGAAAAATATGCTTCATATGTTGAAATAAAACTTGTTGAGTTTGTTCTTAACAGCCAAACAGGAACAAACTATAATACCACTTGGGCAGAGGCATCAAACATTCAGCAATGTCAGCAAAAAATTACCGAATATATAAAAACATTCACATCTCTTGGCTTAGAAATGGGTGAAATCAATCAATCAGGCAGTTTGGCAAACTATATCTATAATTTTATATTAGATGAAATCATCGGAAGTACCGCACTTAATTATAACCAAATATCACACGACATTGAAGAACCAACCTATATAATTTCAAACGAAGAGGGCGAGGAAGAAGAAAGTTATTTTGATGTAAATGGTAACGGCGTTCAAGACAGTGTTTTAATCAACTATACAAGTTATAAAAGCATTGCTCAAACCATTACTCAAAATTTAATAACTATTGTCAGCGGTGAAGAATTTGTTGACCTCAATCAAAATGGTCAGTATGACGCAGGCGAACCTTTCACAGACATCAACGGCAACAATTCCTATGACGCAGGCTTTATCAAAATTGATGCAATGGAAGTTCAAGACTATACCTCAGCAGAATTTTTCCGCCCAGGAACACCTGCAACAGAGGAAAGTCCACGCAAACTCGATAACATGCCATATGCAGAATATAAAAGTGTTGTTTTCTTTCCAAACGAGCCAGATGAAGACGGAAACAATGGGCTTTTTGATACCATGTCAATTTATATAGACTCACAAACCGCTTTTTCCATTAAACTTTGGCTTCGTGTTCACATTGATAACCAAACCGAATACACCGTGCCAATTTGCATTTTAAATCTTAACCCAGAAAAAGATTGTGACTGGACAAATGAAGCAGAAATAGATAATGATAATGAAGAATGGGGTTCGTCAGTTGGCGATTTTGATGATGTTCCAGACTCTTGGACTGACCCAGAAGCGCTTTTTAATGATGAAGAACGAAATGCTGTCTGGCTGATTGAAATGGACCAACTTTTAACCGAAGAGCAATATGCTCTTATCAGCAGTGGCGATGGCACCGATGCAAAAACCACGCTTGAATATACCGAAAGAGGACATCACACAAACAGCAAAGACAACACAAGCCTAAAAGATTTATATTCAAAGTTTGAGTTTGGCGAGCAAGGGCAAACACCAACCGAAACATTGGCATATGCAAATAGCAGCGCCTATTTTGAATTTATCTTTGAAATTTTAGACAAGCAACCAGACACTGAATATAATTTCAAATTTTTAATTATGCCAGCATTCTGGGACTTTGATAACATTGACGATGTTGAAATTGAATGGTAAAAAAGCACAAGTTTTGAAAATGTTAATCTTTATGTTAAAAATATAAATTTTGGCTAAAAAATTGATTATATAGATAATGAATGATAAATATCAAAAAATCTTCAAAGATTTAGAAAAAAAATATAAAATCTTGCAAAAATTTTGAAATTTTGGCAAAAAATTCAAATAAAAAGGTCAAAATTCCGCAAAATAACATCATATTTTTATAAATTTACAAAAAATTGCTTAATTTCATTAGACATTTATGTTTAATATTTGATAAAATAACAGAAAATAACAAAAAAGGAGGTAGGCTCTGTGATAGCAACTCAAATTGCGGGCTTGGGAAGTTGGCTTGCTGGACTTTTGGACGGATTGGTCGAAAAGATTTTGCAAATCTTTATCACTCCAATTGCAATGGTTCTTTATATCCTCCAAGTTGGTTTCTTCTGGCTTATTGACTGTGTTCAAAGCATTTTCAGAAGTATGGCAGGGCTAGACCTCTATTATTATCAAGGCGAAGAACAAAGCGGTGACATGGTTATTTCAATTATCACCAGTGACACAATTATGACAATCTTTTGGTCTGTTTTAATTGTTGCAATCATGCTTTTGTTCGTAACCACCTTTGTTGCAATTATTCGTGTGGAGTTTACCGAAAAAGGTGCAGGAAACGCAAAAGGTCCAATCATTGGCCGTGCAATCAAATCTCTTGCATATTTTGCTGTTGTTCCTGTTGTCTCAATTTTTGGAATTTGGATTGCCAATGTGTTCCTGCGTAGTTTTGATGAGGCAACATCAAATCAGTCCTACGCTCTTTCAACCACGGTGTTTTTTGCGGCCTCACACGATGCAAACAGAGCACGAACTGACGCTGGTTTTGCCGATAAAATCAGGAATAACGACCAGCTTGCCACCGTTTTGGGCATAAATTCATCCTCAACCAACGAAGAGGTTGCAAACGCAATAGACACGGCGTTTTTGCAACGAACAGCAACTCCGGGTGACCATAACATGAGCCTTGATGGTAATTATATGTGGGTTGTTCGGCTTGTTAAAGGGGATTCTATATATATAGAAACCTTTGACTGCTCAAACTTTTCGTTAACCTATTATTTCTATGACCTGTTCCTTGGTTACAGTTATCTAATTGGCTACATGGGTGGTTTTGTTGCAGCAGTTCTGCTGTTGAGCTCGTGTATTGCAATTATACAAAGACTTTATGAACTTGCAATTTTGTTCGTTGTTTCCCCTGCAGTCGTCGCCTTTATGCCTTT
>CASEYA010000092.1 GCA_949291975.1 uncultured Christensenella sp. | reverse complement strand
TATTATATTATAATTTAGATAAACTATAAAAATAGGGGAAAAGAATATGAGGTATATTCCAAGAAGAACAAAAGTTAAAATGGAATTTTTCCGTGGCGTAACACTGGGAGATATCATTTTAGCGGTGATTGGTATTGCTGTTTTAATGCTAATCATTTTCAGCACTGGAATTGGTGATGTGATGACAAAAGTCTATATTGGTTCGGTTTGGACAGCGGTCATCATTTGTCTTTTCTTGCGCATTGCAGACGGCGAACCACTTTACACCACACTCTTTTTGCTTATTAAATTTTTTGCTTACAAGAAAAGATATTCAAAATATCCAAAAAGAAAAACTTCGCCAGTAACTGAGGTTATTCCATATGTTAATGTTCGTGACGGTTTTATTGACTATGAAAACTATTATGCGGCAGTAATTGAAGTTAGACCAATTGAGTTTTGGATGCTTGACGAAGAAAAACAAGATTCTGTTATTGCTTGTTTTGCAAACGCACTTAGGCTGATAACACAAACGCAAATTGCCAGCATTATCAAAACAACACTTCCAATGCCAATGGAAGACTATATCTATGCAGAAGACCGCAAATATGACGAAGTTCTAGAGCGTGTTACCGACGGGGAAATGACAAAAGAAGAGGCTGATGCTCGTTCGCTTATCTTTGAATCTAGACTTGCCAGACTGCGTGAATTCCAAGACGCAGACCGAATTTTCAAAGACCACTTTTACATTGTAATCTATGATAACGACCGAGAGAGTTTAACAATCACAGCAGAAGGTATGATAAACACCCTTATGCGTGGTGTGGTTCCAATGGTGGCAACCAGACTTAGAGACCAAGAGTTAACAGTTTTCTTGCGCTCTAACTATGGAAAAGACTTCAGCGAAGACGAACTTGCAATCATTCCAATGCGTGAATACACAAAGTGGTCCATGCCAAATGAAATTGTATTTAAAGCAGGAAGAACGGTGGTCGATGGTCAGGAATTTAGAAGCTTTGCCATAAGAGACTATCCTCTTAATGTCGCAAATGCTTGGTCCTTTCCATTTTTCAGCCTTAGTTCTTCAAAGGTCGTTATGAACATAAGACCAATTAAGCCCGAAGTTGCAGAAAAACAACTTGACCGTGCAATTGTGGAACTTGATGCTCGTTCAAAGGGTGTGTTTAAATCTAGTAAACAGGTGGAACTTAACACGCAGATGAGCAGTCTTAGAGAACTTGTATCTGACCTTAAAATTGGTAATGAATATCTTTATAATGTTAACATTCACATCTTTGCAGAAGAAGGTGTTAAAAAGGAAGTTCGTGGTGTATTAAAACAATATGGTTTTAAATACAGTGAAATGTTTGGTCGTCAGGTAGAGGCTTTTGTTTCCAGCAACATTTCAAGAATTGATAAAACAACTTCATACGAGCGAGGCATTCAAACAACAACCATTGCTGCTGCTTTTCCTTTTATTTCCAACAGTTTGCAAGACAAGGGTGGTTTTTATGTTGGTTGGAACAGTTACCCTGTGTTTATTGATTTCTTCCAGAGAAACAACGAGCGTGTTAACTCAAACATGATTATCATTGGTAAGTCTGGTTCGGGTAAATCATATGCAACAAAAGTTCTGCTAGCAAACCTTGCAGCAGATAATGCCAGAATCTTTATCATTGACCCCGAGGAAGAATATCAAACTTTGGCTGCCAACCTTTCTGGCAAAGTTATTGATGTTGGTTCCAGTGTTCACGGAATTTTAAACCCATTCCATGTTATGACCTCACTTTCTGCCGATGAAGGTGGCGAGGGAGACTCATTTTCTCAACACTTGCAGTTCTTGGAAGAGTTCTTCAAAACCATTTTTGAAGGTATGAGCAGTGATGCCTTTGAAACACTTAACTCTTTGGTTACCGAGGTTTACAAAGAGAAAAATATCAACCAAAAGACTGACCTAAGTAAACTTAAACCAGAAGACTATCCAATTTTTGATGACCTATATAGATATATTGAGCGAACGCTTAATGCAGAAGAGGATGCATATCACAAGAGGAACCTGCAAATTCTTTTAAACTATGTTCAAAAGTTTGCAAGCGGTGGGCGTAACAGTAACCTTTGGAACGGACCAACCTCAATTCAGACCAAAGAAAACTTTGTTTGTTTTAACTTCCGTTCTTTGATTGTAAACAGAAACCAGACCATTGCAAATGCGCAAATGCTTTTGGTGTTCAAATATCTTGATAACGAAATCTTAAAGAACAGAGACTTCAACCTTAAATATAACACCCTCAGGAAAATTGTGTTCGTTGTGGACGAGGCGCACCTTTTCATTAACCCAAAATTCCCAATTGCTCTTGACTTCATGGCACAAATGGCAAAGCGTATTCGTAAATACGAAGGAATGCAAATCATCATCACTCAAAACATCAAAGACTTCATCGGTGGTTCCGAGGACACAAAGCGTCAGGCAAGTGCGGTTATTAACGCCAGTCAATATTCTATGATTTTCTCACTTGCACCAAACGACATTTCTGACCTTGTAAGCCTTTATCGAAATGCAGGTGAAATCAACAAAGACGAACAGGATGCAATTGTAACAGCTGGGCGTGGTCAATGCTTCTTTATTTCCAGTGCATATTCAAGAACAACTTTCACAATTGAGGCAAATGACACCATAAAAATGCTTGCAGGACTTTCAAGCAGATAGTTATAACATTATCAACAGTTTTTTAAAAAAGGGTATTGATTTTTTTAACATATTGTGCTAAAATACTTCTATATAATATAGGGGTATTTTTTTATGGCAAAATTAAAAGATAATTTTTGGTTTGACAGCACTTTGCAAGGCAACCGATTTGGCAGGTGGCCATTTACTGGTCGTCGTGGCTATGAAGTTGACTTAACGCAGTCAATCTATGGCGAAGACTATGGCGAATCTTTCAAAAACAAGAAAAGTGGAGATATGTCTGGCATTTTAAATAATGTGCCAGACTTCAAGAACTTTGTGACCGAGCAAATGAAGAATTCACTTAACCTTGTTAACAATGGATATACTTCAAACAGAATTTTGGGTAAGGAATGGGACATTCAGGTTAACGAACTTGCTGCGCAAGACCTTGAAAGCAGGGGGTTGCTTGACAGCCCAGGTGCCGAAAATGAAAAAAGATGGCGTGAACTTGGTCAAAACGAAGAAAAAACTTCTGTTTCAGATTTTAATTCCATTTTAACAGCAGAAAGACTTGCAGAAGACCAAAGTCTTGTTGATAACTTAAAAACAAAAGAAGAGTGGGCAGCACTTGGCTATGTTACAACTGACAGGTCAATGCCATCTGCAATAGTTGGCGGTGTTGAACATTTTGATATGACAAATGTCAAAAAGACAGATAGAACAAATAAGAATGTTCCACCAGTTTTAACCATTGACGATGAGGGCGAGCAAATTACTCTTGATAGTTTAGGACTTGATATAAACAGCAGTTTTGAAGCATTTTTAAGTAACATTTCAAACGCTGTTGGTGTTAAGTTTGTGCCAAGTTCTTCTCTTTCTGCAAACACTGTTAGCATTAAAAAACGCAAAATCAGAACAGTGGGCAGAAAAATTGCCAACTATGTGAAGTCAAAGCTTAACATAAAAGAAAATGTTTTGCCAGCCTCAATAGAAATAACCTATTCAACTCAAGGCTCAAAAGCAGAGCAAGCATATACCATAATCAAAGAAATTGCCAAACTTTCAACAACTCCTTATATGAAACGAGTTGAAAAATTGCTGGCGAATGGTGGACTATATGGTTTGCCAGGTGCAGCAGACTATAATAATAACAAAGAGGTATTACGAGATTTTGCCACAAATCTTATTGCCAGTGAAATGAGTGTTATGTTTGCAACCAGTGCAAAGGATGCAAGAGCTTTTAGAACATTTTTCAAACTTGATGCTGCTCAAAGTTTGCTTGATGCAAAAGATGACAACAAATGGATTGTCCCACTTACTGCTGGCTTTGTTGCAACAAGTGTAAACAGATGTGCATCTAACCTTGGCTTTTCACCAAGCGAATATCTTGAAAGAACAGGGCTTATTACACCAGATGCTAAAAACTTTGGCGGAGCAATGTTTGCAAAGCGTGATTTCAGTGCGGTTAAAGGTATTTACAGTGAAATTCATCCAATAGAAGCACCTGGACCAGACCCAGACCCAGACCCTGATCCAGACCCAGACCCAGACCCAGACCCAGATCCTGATCCAGATCCTGATCCAGACCCATCAAGATTCTATCCTTGGGATTTATATGGTTCAAAATATAGAGTTTTCCTTACAAACAAGAATAAAGACTGTTGGGATGTTTATGCAGCTGTTTGGAAATATACTGCTGAGCAAATTGCAAATAAGAAGAGAGATATAGATAAACTATACAGCAGACATATAAATAAACTTAGTGAAGTTGAAGCATCAATTACCACAAAAGAAGATAACAAGCACAACAACGAAGGTGTTATTGCAGATAAAAGACTTGAAGTTGAGGCACTTCGTTCAAGAGGTGTTGCAGATTCTGACCCAAGAATGACAGCACTACAAACAGAGATTTCTGATTTGATTAGTAAAAACGATGCTATTGATGTTGAACTTCAAACTTTGAACAGAGAAAAACGAGAAACGAAAAGAAAGATTGAAGCAGATGAAACTAAATCACACAACATAAAAATTCTTGAAGCAACCTTTGAGAGAGAATCTGTTAAAATTGATGGTAAAAAGATTGATGTTACCTACCTTAGAAAACTCTATGAAAACAAAAGTATTCCAGAATATCACAACGCTCTTATTCTTCACGGTCTTGTAATGGATAGGGCGCAAGAAATTGTGCAAACAGCAGGGGCAGAAATGGATAAATATGCTGAAAATTCTGGTAAAGCAATTGTTGCTAAGATTTTAAAATATGACAAGAAGAAAGAGTATAGCGACCAAGTTAAGTCTAAAGTTAATGAAATGATACTTTAAAAAGGGGAAAATAAGTTATGAAAACACTATCAAAAAATGATCCAAAAGTGATTGAAACAAGTTATGATATTTTGGAAAAAATTATTGTTGCAATCGACTTCAAGGAAAAGGATGAAATTTTAAAACTTGCAGACATCATGGTAAAAAAAGTTGAGTCTGGTGATTATCCGCAACTTGTTAAACTTGCATACGCAGATGCAAAACACAAAATTGAACTTTTGAGTTTGGAACAACTTAACGAGATTAAGAACATCATCAATTCATAGTTTAAATAAAGGAATTCCATCAGTATTTCTGGTGGTTTTCTTTTAATAGAAAAAAGATAGATGAGAAAATCTATCTTTTTTATTTTGGGAGATTATTTTGTTTGGAATAGTTGAATTTTAAAATTTTTTTAATTTTACCAATAATTTAATATAAAATTTACAAAATTTCAAACCAAAACTTCTTTTTATGAATTTTTAGCACAATTTTAGTTTATAACTTCGGTTATTTCACCACCACCAAGACAGTTTTCTTCGTTATCATAAAGAACAACAAATTGCCCTTCGGTCACTGCTTTTTGTGGCTTTTTAAAGTTTACTTTTATGCCTTTTTCAGTTGGTGTGACAATAACTTCTTGGTCTGGCTGACGATAGCGAAATTTGGCAAAGCATTCAAAGGTCTTTTCTCTTTTTTCTGGTATCCAATTAAAGTTTTCTGCATTAAGTCCCTTAGAAAACAGAAAATCATTTTCACCTTGTGATACATAGAGAATGTTGTTTTCCAAATCTTTTTTTGCAACAAAAAATCTTTCCCCATTTCCGTCAGCAAGTCCGCCAATTCCAAGCCCACGGCGTTGACCAAGAGTGTAAAACATCAACCCACAGTGTCTGCCTACAACTTTATTATTGCTCATCAGGCGAATTTCACCTTCTTTAAAAGGCAGATAGTTGTGTAAAAACTCTCGAAAATTTCTTTCTCCAATAAAGCAAATTCCCGTGCTGTCTTTTTTGTTTGCTGTGATAAGATTATTTTCTCTGGCAATTTTACGCACATCATCTTTTTTCATATCTCCAAGAGGGAACATGGCATACGAAAGTTGGGTTTGATTTAATTGATTTAAAAAGTAACTTTGGTCTTTTGACTTGTCAAAGGCTTTTTTTAAGTAAAATTTGCCATCTTTTTCCACATTTTTTGCATAATGACCAGTTGCAATAAAATCTGCGCCAAGTTCAAGCGCTTTTTTTAGGAATAAATCAAATTTAATTTCTTTATTGCACAGAACATCTGGGTTTGGAGTTCTACCGTTTTTATAACTCTCAATAAAATATGAAAAAACTTTGTCATAGTATTCTTTTGCAAAGTTAACAGAATAATAGGGTATTCCAATTGTTTGGCATACCCTGCAAACATCTTCATAGTCTTGTTGACTGGTGCAAACGCCACC
>CASEYA010000091.1 GCA_949291975.1 uncultured Christensenella sp. | reverse complement strand
TCAGTTGATTGTTTTTCTGAAAGTTCAATATCTTCCATAAGTTTGAAATATGCTGTTGGAATTGATTTAACATAGTTCAGTTTTGTTTCTGCTGTAGAATTTTCAAGAGTTATAGTTGTTCCTGCTGATACTGAAACATATGTTTGATTATCTGTTGTTGTTTGAATCAAGAATGGATTTGTTCTTGTTCCATTTCCACCAGCAAATTTATTGAATGTGAAAGGTGTTGCTTCATTTGCATTGCTACAATCAACAAAGGCGCTTTTTATTACATCGCTTGTTGTAGAGAAAACACTTATTCTAGCTTGATAGGTTGTCATTTCCCAAAGAGCAAGTTCACGCAAATCGCCCACAATCATTTCAGACCATTCTTCACTGTCTCCAAGTTTATATTGAATGATAAAACTATCATTGCTTGCATCATTATAACTTGTAGATTGAATTTCCCAAGCAAGTTTAAGTCCATCTTGAACACTAAACGAAGTAACTGGTGCAAACATATATGCCTGTTTTATTGACTGTTCACTGTTTAAGAACAGATATGGTTGTTCTTCTGTTGTTTCATAATTTATTCCAGCAGTTCCAACAGCAAAACCTTCGATGCTCAGCATTTGACTTAACTCGCCCTCTCCAAATTCCACTGTTTCCAAAGTAAAGATAACTTGTTCGGTTTTTGAAGCAATTTCTTCACTGTTAACATAGAAGGTTAAAAGTGGAGTATAGCCATTGATTTCATCCAAACCAGACCAAGCAAGTTCGCCACTGGCATTAACACTTGCCAAAGGTGACGCTAATTTATAGACATTTGTTAAGGCTGATGATGCTCGTGAATTAACATATAATGAACCCGCAGATGCTCCACTGACTGTTCCTTGATGTCTTACCACAATGTTAGAAATAAGTTGACCAGCATATTCACTGAGTGAAATTGTGCTTGTAGAACTTAGAATATTAATTATTTCTCCGTCTGCAAAGTTAAGAATTAACTCGTAGTCACTGTGTGAACTGGTTGCTGAAGCATTTTCTTCCCATTTTAGCACTCCATCTTCTACAAACAAAGTTGGTTGTCCTTTTATGGTTACATTTAAGAGGTTTGTGTAGTCACTGTTAAGGTAAACTGAGCCAAGTTGGTTTGTGCTTCCACCAGAGTTACCCACAGCGCAAACCTGCAAGTTGACATTTTGCTCATCGCCCATGCCCTCTTGTTCACTTAAAATAAAGTTTTCAAGATAGCCAACAGTAACATTGTTTGAAGTATTTCCCGTGTAGTATACATTATAGCCGTTTAGTATGGTATATTCCTGCCCATCTGCAGAAGTATATTTGTCTGTTAACGCTCTTGTCCATTCAATTTCACCGTTATTTACAGTTAAAGAAGCAGGTGTGCTGTGCTTGTTTATGATAAATTCTGCAAAATCGGAACTTACGTAATAAGTTGATGTGATTGTTCCAACAGATGCCGAACCAATTGCCCTAGCAAAGAAGGTAATCTCGCCAGACATTCCTGTTGTTGCATAACTTGGAACATTTACATTTGTTTGGTCGCTTGCAGATGTTAAATTATCGGTTGTTATGCTGGAACTTCCCGCCTGAGCAATCAAAGTATAGCTTGTTGCATTGTTATCTGCTCCAATAATGCTTAGCACTCCATTGTTCACTTCATAAGAAGGAACGGAAAGTTTTACAACCAAAGAATTTGTGTCTCCACCAAGGCGAACAGTTGGAGAATCAATATATATTCCACCATTTCCAAGAGCCTTGATTGAAACATTATATTGTATTCCAGCATCTAGGTCTGCCATATCGTAACTTGTTACCGTTCTATCAAACTCTTTTGTAACTGTTGTTCCTGTGCTGGTAAAAGTAACAATATAGCCATATCCTGTTGCGTTTGAACTGCTCCAAACAATTTCTCCATTTGTGATAGAAATATTTGGAGATTGTTGTCTTACAATGTTAAAATCTCTACTGATTGGACTACTGATTGTTAAAACGCCATTTATTTGATTTAATGCGCCTGAATCAATAACCGCCCTTACAGCCATAGTAAAGGAGCCCGTGTTCGAGCCAAGCAGACCTGCATCATTTGTTACAAGTTGAACACTGGTTTGCGTTGTGGTTGTCAATCTTGCGCTGTTGCTGTAAACATAATATTGACTGCTGTTTGACACATCATCCCAAGTTAAAGTTGTGTCTTCAAGAATGTTTATGTTAGAAACTCTTGAAAGTCTGTTTATTCTGAACATGCTTGTTGCATCACTGCTAACATAGCCTGTTTTTGTGGTTTTTATTGTTATATAGTAACCACTTGCTGAATAGTTATCGCCAAAGTTAAACACATTGCTGTTTGCCATTTCTGTGGTTGGCGAACCATTTCCTGTTGCCATGATTTCATAGATGTTTATCAAATAATTTGAATCTTCAATGGCATTCCATGTTATTGATGTAAGTTCGGAAGCACTTGATGAAACAGCAAGGCTTGATGTGTCTACCATTTCTAGTTTTGTAACAGAAAGCATATCACTGTTTTCACTTGATAAAATAAGTCCGTCTGTGCTTGTTGTGTTTGCTCTTATTCTTATTTGATATGTTCCCGCATCAAGACCATCCATTGTCCAGACATTTGTTAAACTGCCAGAAGGGGTGTATGATTGATAATCGCTTTCTCCCTGTCTTCTGTATTCAAGGGTATAACTTGTAACTGGAATTCTAATTCCATAAAGCCCACTGAACACTGTGTCCCACTCAATTTCGCCATCTTCATTAACAAAAAGTGATGGTGCGCTGATTTTGTATATTTCAAGAGAAGATGAAACATCTGAAGAAACATAATTACTTCCACCGTTCGCAACAACAGCAAAGGTATATGAACCACCAATAGAGCCAACAATTTGTTTAAAGATTGCAGAAATTGTTGTTGTCCAACCATTTGAATCGGCTATAACCGAGAAGTTTTGTGTTTCATTTCCGTCTTTTACAATAACAATTGTATAGTCTGTTACATCACCAACAAGCTCACCTGTTAATGTTTGTTCATTAAGTTGTGGTGTGTTTGGTGTTGTGAGTTTAACAAAATCAAAGTCTTCACAATAGTCGGAACTTATCAGATATAATGTTCCACTGTTTGTTACAAGTTCGTTTGACGAACCGCTTTTTATAACCGCTTTAACCCTTGCTGTGTGAGAACCAGCATAGCAAATTGTGCTACTTGGGGAAATCATGGTAGCAGTTGTTGTCTGTGTTGCTGTGTTGTTATCAATTTGAACAACATATTGAATGCGGTCAGCAAAGTTAACGCCAGCAATAACATTTGTTGTGCTGTTCCAGCTGAGCATTCCTCCTGTGATACCCATTCCCGATGGGGAATTCAACTTGTAGGTTGTAACCTTTTCACCAATTTCAGAATTCAAATATGCTTGAGAACTTAGACGATTAAGAGACTGAACAGCAAAGTGATATCTGCCATATTCAAGACCTGAAAGATAACTTGACACATTATAGGTTGTTTGAGTTGTTGTAAAGGTTTGAACCTGAGATAGTGCTGTTGAATCATAAATATAAACTTGATATGCACTTGCTCGTCCATATTCTCCACTTTGCCAACTTAAAATACCGTTTTCAGTAACACTTGTTATAACTGGTGCTGAATTTTTAACAAATGCAGTGCTTATGGTCAAATCACTATCTAAAATATCTGCATTGTTGCCAAGTGATTGCATGGTAACAGAATAGTTGCCCGCAGAATAATCAGAACCAAGAGCAAGTGAAAAAGTGGTGTTATTAAATGCAAAATCAATTGATTGTTCATTTTGAGGGGTTAATTGCAAACTATATTGCAATGCACCATTAACCGCACTCCAAGCAATGTTACCATTACTTGTTGAAAGAACGGGAACATCAAGTTTTGTTATCTCTAGACTAGCAGCATCACTGTCAAGGTTATATTCATCACTTCCAGTTGCTACAACACGAATAAAGTTTTGACCAACATTAAATTCAACTGAACTTGTTAAAGTGTATGATGTTAAAGAAACAGTGGTAAATGGTGTTAAATCATTATTTAGATATAAATCATATCCCGTTGCGTTAGAGACAGCATCCCAAGTAATTACGCCCTCAGAAATAGACACATTTTGTGGTTGATTAAGTTTTTCTTTTGCGATTTCACTTACTATTCCTGTTATGATTGTTGAATCATTTCCAATAGCAGTAATTCTTATTTGATAGGAAGGCATTGCCAAAACTTCGCTAGAAAGTTGCCAACTTGTGTCTGCTGTTGTATAGGTATATTCAGCAAAGAAAGTTCCCTGCTTTGAAACATCAATTCTGTATTCAATTGCGTTTGTAACCCCATTCCAACTTAACACATCATTATAAATTGTGATGTTTGTCGCCGAGCCAAGTTGATAAAACTTTGTGCCATCATCGATAAAGGTATAATCAGAGCTGAAAAACTTTACATCAGTTGCTGAGGTGTCAGACACCTTCTTGTCTCCTAACACACGAACGGTATATGAATACTCTCCTGCATCTAAAACATCAGCAGTTGTGTTTGGAATAGTCCAATAAATTTGAGTCTCATTTTCGCCCTTTAAAAGATTTGAATAAGTCTCTCCAGTTATAGTGTTACGAACAACAAGTTCATAGTTATCACTTGTTATAGAAAAGCCATCTACATTTGCAATTTTGTTAACATATATAATGCCATCATCAACATATGGTTTACTTGGCGTTTCCAAAACTGTGAAAGAATATTCTTTTGAGAAAGATGAGTCGGCAAAACTTTCATTATCACCTTGTGATTTTATTCTGACAACATAACTTCCAGCCTGCGTAATTGCATAGCTTGTGTTTGCGATGTCTGTAATTTGCTCAAACTCACCATTATTATGAGAAATTTCAAGAGTATATTTTGCACTAAAAGCAGGAATTGTTGCCACTTTGTCAGTGTCAACATATATAACAGGATTCCACCTTAGCGAACTTGAATCTGCATCATAGATAAGTCCCGTTGGGATATCAAGAACAATTGGCTCTGGCAAAACTTTAACATAGCAAGTTGCTGTCATTTTCCCGTAGTCCATGGTAACTTTAACACGGGCGGTTTTTGCACCACCTATTATTCTGTTTGCAGTAACAAGTCCGTCTTGATTGACTGAAATATATTCCTCGCCCTCAATAACGGCATACTCCCTGACAATCTTGTTGGTTGCTTCAACTGGCTCAATCGTAAGTTCCAGTTGCACATCATCACCCTGCACAACTGAATATGTGCCCTGAGTGAATTCCACTCTGGATATACCAATTTCATCCTCACCACATCCAGCAAAAACTGGAATCATGAAAAATGTTAACAAAGCCATAAACAAATAATTCAATTTTCTCATAAAATTTTCTCCCATTTTTAATCTTTGTGTTTTTTGATTTTTTAAACATTTTTCAGCATAAAAATTTAAAAGTAAAATTTGGCGCTCCCGAGCCGATTCGAACGGCTGACCTTTGCCTTAGGAGGGCACTGCTCTATCCAACTGAGCTACGAGAGCATATCTTTTGACTATGAAAAAATTTTGGCGTAATGCTCACAAATTTTGACGCTGTGCCTCATAAAAAATTATATCTTTTTTGCGTGCATAAAGTCAAGCAAAAATTTGCAATATTCGCCCTTTTTTGCAAACAAATTTTTAAGGCATTATTTTTCAAAAAAATATGGAATACCAGCAAAAACACATAATAAAGTGCTGATTTTTTAATTTTTAACCATTTTTTCCACATTAAAATTGATTTTTTAGTAAAAGGTTGCACCAAACTTGAAAAAATTGAAAATTTTTAGATTTTATTAAATTATTTTTACAGTAAAAAAATGGTTAATTTTTGTAAGGAACCTCAGCAATACAAAAAGTTTTCATAAATTAAAATTTTTTGCACTAACAAAATTTTGGTCAATTTCCAATTGACTTTAGCGTGATAAAGAACAATTAACATAAATAAAGTTCGTGCGCTGTATGATAAAATAAAAAAGTTGTTGCTTCTGCATAATCTTAGCGGATGAACGAGTTATTACTTTGCTCAAATTTTGTGCGCTGTATAACAAAATAAAAAAGTTGGTTTTTTCACACAACTTCAGCGGGTTAAAAAGTTGTCTTTGTTTAAAGTTCGTGCGTTGTATAACAAAAAAAATTTCTAACTTTTAAATTTAGCGTGGTAAAGAACAATCAATATAAATAAAGTTCGTGCGCTGTATAACAAAATAAAAAACAATCTTGCAAAAGATTGTTTAAAACTATTTTTTCAAAAGCATTCTGTATATATTTTCAAAATCTTTCAGAGAAAAAACCATAGGAACAGGATACAGCGGGTTTGCCTCTTTGTCCGCTCGCTTTGCAAGCATTTCTATGTCCTCTTCTTTTAACTGTTCAATTTCCTGTGGAAAACCAAACTTTTTGTTTAAAGATTCAATATATTCAATAAATTTTTCTGTTTTTTCTTGCTTTGATTTTATATCATCTAAAAAGCCAACTTTTCTGCAAAGTTTGTCTATTCTTTTATAAATTGTTTTTCCGTAATATTTGAGAACATAAGGCAAAATAACAGCATTTGCAAAGCCGTGAGGAACTTGATATTGTCCACCAAGAGTGTGAGCAATTGCATGAACATTTCCAACATATGCCCTCGAAAAAGCCACGCCAGCAAAAAATGACGCTTGTTGCATCTTTTCACGGGCATTAATATCACTGCCATCATCAAAAGCTTTTTGCAAGTTTTCTATTATCAATTTTGTCGCCAGTTCAGCATTTTTTTCAGTGTGTCTTGTGTTGCTTTTGCCAATATATGCTTCAATCGCATGAACAAAAGCATCCATGCCAGTGCTTGCTGTTAAACTTGGTGGTAATGAAAGAGTTAAAACAGGGTCTAGCACCGCATAGTGAGGAATCAGTTTTGGGTCATTGATAGCATATTTTTCATGTGTTTTGCTGTCTGTTATAACAGCAGCCAAAGTTGTTTCACTTCCCGTTCCTGCCGTTGTTGGCACAGCAACCAAAATTGGAATTTTGTGGGTAACCTTTAAAATTCCCCTCATTTGTGAAATAGTTTTATTTGGATTTGCCACTCTTGCACCAATGCCCTTGGCACAATCCATTGCAGAACCTCCTCCAATGGTCAAAATGCCTTGACAACCATTTTCAATATATATTTTTAAACCTTCTTCAATGTTGTCTATTGTTGGATTTGGAACAGTTTTATCATATATAACGCATTTTATGTTGCTTTGCTCTAACGCTTTCAAACTTGACTGATGCAATTTTCTTGATGTAATTCCTTTATCAGTAACAAGTAACACGCATGAGATTTGATGCCTTTTAAAAATCTTTCCAATCTCACTCGTGCTGTTTTCCCCAGTTAGCATAACAGGTTCTCGATATTTAATAAAGCACATCCCTACCCTCATAATTGCTTGAAACATTCTGCATCCAATTTTTGACATCTTTTTTCCTCCATTATAAAAATAATATCACAAGAAAAATAAAAAATAAAGCAAAAATGTATTGAATTTAACACCTTTTTCTGCTATACTATTTAAAGAGGAATAAAAAATGGCATCAGAAGCAGATGAAACAATACAATTTTTTTTGTTACGCAAAAAGAAATCGTCAAAAACACGAAATTTAGTGCATTTTGTTAGCATTAGAGGCAAAGATTATGTCTTTAAATGTCCTACTAAAGAAAATAGCGACATCTTTTTAACCAACGAAGTGATTGCATCACACATTCTTTCTGCTATTAATGCACCAACAGTGCAATATCAAAAAGCAACAGCAAAAGGCATTATAACAAAAACAAAAGGGAATATCTCGCCAAATTTTTTAAAAAACGGGGAAGAGTCAATCACTTTAAGTCAACTTGATAGAATCACAAAAATGGAAGATTTATACAAAGATAAACACGCCCTTGAACGAACCTTTTTTGCTTTGCATCCGTTTGATGTTTTGTTAAAAAAACACACCCTTGATGAAAAAGTTGTAATTTTAAATGATGAAACAGAAAAAATCAGCACCTTGCCAATTCTAAAACATGGCGTGGTATCCAAGAAGAAAAATGAAATAAGCAGTTATGTGGACAAGATAAAACAACGCAACAACATAAGTTTTATAGGAAGATATATATATAAAATTGAAGAACTTGCAAATCTAACAGGCTATCAAATTGAAGGTAACATAGAAGATGAACTAATTAAAATGGCAGTTGCAGACATTATAACAGGTCAACCAGACAGGCATGACGACAACATCAGCGTGATATTAAACAACAAGAAAAAAACTATTAGACTTGCACCAATATATGATAATGAATTCGCTTTTTATACAACAAATTATGAAATGCTTGATGATGTTATCATTCTATCACAAAAGCACTATGAAATGCTGGCAGACAAAAACACCGAAGTTGGTAAGTATTATCAAAACATAAAAGACTATCTTGCAAGTGGACAACTGAACAAACAAATTGACTCTTTAAAACAAGAGTTTCAAAGACCTGAGGGGTTTTGGACAAGAATAGAAATTATATATAAAACTGGAATAGAATTTATTGATTCCAAAATAGAAAATGTAAAAACAAAAGATAATGGTTGTAAATATAAAATCCTTTAAAGAAATCATTTCAGATTTCTTTTTTTATTAAAAATTTATTTGGCTACAATTTTAATTTTCAAAATTGCAAACAAAAAATATCAATTTAAAATTTAACAGAAAAACACTAAAAAATGAAGAAAGTCACATTTTTTATCCACTTTTACACATTTTTTTGCATTTTTAACACAATTTTTTTGCAAAATGCTTTTTAATAACTTATTTTTTATATAAAACCCTAAAATAAAAAACAGCAAAAATAATTGCATTTTTTGCAAACAATTCATTTCCTTTTTGCATATAAAACTTCAAGGAGTTTTTATATGTTTAATATTTTCAAAAAAGAAAAAGATGTTTCTACAATTTTTAAATATCTTTTAAAATCACCCGTATTTTTTGCCAACCTCACCCCCACCAACAACTTAGCCCAAATAACAGGTAATATCAAATTTTATCAAACCCCATTTGGAATGGCTGTTATTATTGAACTAAAAAACCTTTCAAAATCACAGAAAATTTTGGAAGTTAAATTAACCGCAAAACCAACTTGCGAAAAAATCAGCAAAGAATTTTTGTTGCAAACATTTTTCCCAAACATGATAAATGTTGACAATTATGCACTGTCTGCATTTTTAAGCAGTGAACTAGATGCAAAAACACTTTCTGGCAAAACAATTGCCATTTTATCGTCACAAGAAAACAACCAACTTATTGCATGTGGTAAAATTATAAAAACATAAAAGCAAAATTCATTATAAAGTCTTTACTTTTTATAACTTTTTTAAAAACTAAAACACAAATGCAAACAAACAAGATTTTTCTGCAAAAGCATATTATCAAATTAAAAATATTATTAACAGATATTTTTCATACATAAAAAAGACTTTTCCAAGTCTTTTTAAAATTATAAATTTCACACACCAGAGCTACCAAAACCACCCTCGCCTCGCTGTGTGTTTTGGTCAACTTCGCCAACAGTTATATCAAACTGATAGAGCCTTGAAACAACCATTTGTGCTATTCTGTCACCCACATTAACAACAAAATTTTCATCAGACAGGTTGCACAATATAATGCCAACTTCACCACGGTAACCCTCATCAATGGTTCCAGGGGAATTCAAAACAAAAACACCTCTTTTTAAAGCCAGCCCGCTTCTGCTTCTTATCTGTGCTTCGGTGCCATTTGGCAATTTTACCGCCAAACCCGTTTTAACAAGCCCCCAACTTTTTGGAGCAATTTCACACCTCTCACTTGCACACAAATCAAGCCCAGCATCACCCTTGTGAGCAAAACTTGGAATGGTTGCATTTTCGCTAAGTTTTTTAAATATAATTTTATCCATTTTATTCTCCTTTTTTATTTTTGCAAAATTTTTGCTTGAAATTTTTAAATTTTCATATATTTTTGCTTTATTTTTAAGTTTTTTGCAAGTTAAATAACAAAAACAATATATTAAACACCATTTTTATTTATATAAAGCGCTTATAAATCAGCACTTAAAATAAGCTTATCTTCCAAAAATTGAGCAGATAAATGCCAGTTTGTCAGCATTAATTTAAAATCATTAAGCAAAGTAACCATGATTTCATTCAGTGAATTTTGGATGGTGTTTTCACCCGTGCTATCAGCATCAAACAAAATTTCAAGAAGTAAATTGTTGCTATCTTCTGTAAGTTTATTAAACCACAAACCAGAAGACAAGACTTCATATGTCTGATTATTAAAGGTGGCTGAATAATTCATATATATATAATCTGGCAACTC
>CASEYA010000090.1 GCA_949291975.1 uncultured Christensenella sp. | reverse complement strand
TTTGCAACAATCTAATTGAAGCAAAAAACTATATTAAAACAAATTTATTAAACAAATGAAAAATTAATTTTAAAAAATCACAAAAAGCAATTTTTACTTGCCTTTTTTGCACAAAATGTGTAAACTTATCATAAGTTATATAATCAAATATAACAAAAGATAAAAAAGGAGATTTAACAATGATTAAAACAAGAACATTAAATTTTGCTTTTGCGCTTTTGTTGCTTATTCCTTGCCTCTTTTTATTTACTGCTTGTGGCGGGGAAGAAATTGAACAAACAGAAGCCCTCACAGCACTCAGCAATGCATCAGCCCATGAATCTATGACCACAACCGAAAGTTTCACAAACAATCAAATAATCAGGGTCAACATCACAATGAACGACGAAACCACCAAAGAAAACTCATCAATTACCGCCAATGTAACTGGCACAACAAAAGTGTATGTAGATGAAAACAATGAAAAAATTGTGCAAGAATCAATTAATGGAAACATCACAACCAAAACATCTAACATTTTTGGAAATGGTTCAGCAACTCAAAACATAAACTCAACATATAAAGTTACCAGCATTGACGGAGACTTCTATCAATTTGATGAAGCAAATAAAGTTAAAGAGCAAATCTTATCAACAGATTTTGATGATTACACATTTAGTGAATCTGTTCTTTTTGCAAAAAGTTCTAACATCGTTACCGAAGATAAGCTTGCAACGGAAACAGGCGCAGTTAAAACAAGTCTTATAAAAGTTGGTGAAAACGACTTTAACCTGAGATTTTCTATAACAGAATCAAGCGAAGAACAAACTTCAGTAATCACATACTACTATGAAATAAGAAACGGACAATTTACCAAAATTACAATTGAAACAACAAGCTCAACAGCAGAAAGTTATTATAATATTTATTTAGAGCAAAACATACAATATTCTGCAAATAAAATAACAAAACCAGACACCATTGCTGATTACCTTGAAACATCATTTGATAACGACATCCTAGGCAATATTTTATAGAAACAAAAAAGAGTTCACAGCAACTCTTTTTTTGATGTAAAAATCAGTTTCCAACAAGTTTACAAATATAAACACTAATTAATGATAAATTTATTATTTATTTCAAAACTCAAAATTTAAAAGATTTTAAGTAGCAAGCAATAAAAGAACTTAAGAAATTTAAGTTCTTTTTTTATATTAAGCATATTTTATATTAGGCATGTTTTTTTATATATATTTTAAATTAATGTTGTTATTTTTAAAAACAAGCAAAAATCGCTCCAATATTAAAACCTTTAATTTTACACCTAAAAATATTTCAGTCTTAAACAGATTATATTCTTTTTCCCTTGACATACCCAATTTTTTATTATATACTAAATTTATATCTTGATTTTAAAATATGCTGATGTGGCTCAGCCGGTAGAGCACCGCCTTGGTAAGGCGGAGGTCACGGGTTCAAGTCCCGTCATCAGCTCCAAGCAAAAAAGAAGTCCTGTGAATACGGGACTTTATTTCATTTTTTCCAAAATGAAATTGCACATCTATGTGCGAACCCGTGACCTGTTTGTGCTTCTCAGCACAATCAACTGCGCAGGGTCTGTATGAGTAAACTCATCCATTCCCCCTTGCTTGTTGGCACAACTTCAAGTCCCGTCATCAGCTCCAAGCAAAAAAAAGTCCTGTGAATACGGGACTTTATTTCATTTTAGAAAAAATGAAATTGCACATCTGCGAACAGCCATTCATTCTTTTTTTGTCTATAGATTTTATCATCTTCTTTTAATGTTTTATTATTAAATAAATTATCAATAATTCTTACTTCCTCATTATCTAATTTTTTATCAATAACTAAATTATCGAACCATTTGTCTTGGCATCTTTATGTTCTGTAAAAGCACAAATTTGTTCATATTAAAAAGCAAACTTAAACACTTGCCAGTTTTTGTTATTTTAACAGCTTTTGAGCATTCCATAAAAGCACAAGCAGTTCAGTGCTTTGCTTTTATGACATATAATTCTTCTTCTATCTTATAACGCTAGAGAATTAATTTAGTAAATATTTGTTAATCTGCCATTTATTTTGATTAAAAAACAAAATTTAGGCAAGGATTTTTTGTGGAGGTATTTTTATGAATCCATT
>CASEYA010000089.1 GCA_949291975.1 uncultured Christensenella sp. | reverse complement strand
GGCAAATATTTCTTCAACAAGAGCAAGGCTTGCACTACCACTGAATGGACGAAGTAAAATAAGTTTGGATAATTCGGCTGGTATGCCAACAAACTCAAAAACAGGTTTTAGAAGAGTGGATAGTGAGTCTGTTAGCCCACTTGCATTAAAAAGTTCAACAGCAACAAATATAGCAACTAAAAAAGGGAAAATGTCTAGGCATAAATCAAATGCACCTTTGGCACCATTAATAAATGCACCATAAGCATTAACTTTTTTACGCCAAGCATAAAGAAGAAGACAAATTAATAGCACAGGAATAATGAATGCACTAAGAGTCATTTTAGCCCCTTTTATTACACTTTTCAAACTTTCTTTTTATTTTTGATTTTTGAACATAATTTAACAAGTAAAATACCCAACACTGTTGTTAGCGTGGTTGCGATAATTGAAGGAATTATTATATCACTGCTTGTTGTGGAACCATAACTTGCTCGAAGTCCTATGATTGTTGTTGGTAACAGTTGTATGCTTGTTGCATTTATTACCATGAGCATAATCATTGCAGTAGAAGCTGTTGCGGAATGATTGTTAAGTTTATCCAAACCATTCATGGCTTTTATTCCAAGTGGAGTACAAGCATTACCCATTCCTAAAATATTTGTAGATAAATTCATTGATATATAATTTTTTGTTTGTTGGTCTAAATTTTTGCCAAATAAAAAATCAATAATAGGTGATAATAAATTTGAAATTTTATCAGATAATTTTGTTTGGTCAACAATTCCCAAAATGCCCAGCCAAATTGCGTAAACGCCAATAAGTTTAATGGAAAGCATTACCGCTTTTTCTCCTGCATCCATCATTGCGTTTATAGAGTTTTCAGGATTTATAATACACAAAGCAATTAAGCTTGAAAGCATAATAACATACCAAATTCTTCTCATGTTTAAGTTTATGTTTAAAAAAATATTTATATGAAAAACTTTGCACTTTTTGAAATTATGAGTTATAATAACATAGAGGTAAAAAAATGATTATAGATACACATGCTCATATAAATGAAGAGAAATTAGTCGACTATTCTAATGAAATTAAAGAAAGTTTAAAAACAAAATTAAAGTTGATTATTTGTCCCAGTTATAATTTTGATACAATGAAATCTAGTTTTCTTTTTTCGCAAGAAATACCACAAGTATATTCTGCTCTTGCTATTCATCCAAATGATGCAAACGAATGGAATGAAGATGCGCATAACTTTATACTTGAAAATTATAGCAATAAAAAGGTTGTTGCACTTGGTGAATATGGCCTTGATTATCATTATGAGGGCTATGATAAATTACTTCAAGAAAGAGTTTTCTTATCTGAATTAGAGCTTGCCAAAAAATGTAAACTTCCCTCTGTTTTTCATGTGAGGGATGCTTTCGACGATTTTTTAAGTTTGTTAAGTTCAAATTTATCTCAGTTTTCTGGTGGTGTAGTTCATTGTTTTGATGGTGATATTTCTGTTGCCAAAAAACTTTTGGACTTAGGGCTTATGCTATCTTTTACTGGAATTGTTACTTTTAGCAATAAAGAATATTTACATGAAGTGATAAAATATGTTCCTATTGACAGAATAATGTTAGAAACTGATGCACCATATCTTGCACCACAAAAGTGGAGAGGGAAGGTTTGTCTTCCTGAATATGTTGAAGAAGTTTATAATAAAGTGTCAGAAATTAAAGGTATAAAGAGAGAAGATTTGGATGAGATTATAGAGAATAATGTTAAAAAATTTTTTTACAAAGTTGGTGATATAAATGCTTGATTTAAAAGAGCAATTAAAATTGAAAAGTTTTGTTTTTAAACATAAATATGGTCAAAACTTTTTAACTGATGCAAATCTTCTAAAAGCAATTGTCAGCGATGCAAATATCAATGAAAATGACAACGTTTTAGAAATTGGAGCAGGGGCAGGAACTCTTACTAAATATATTTTAGAAAGAACAAAAAGCAAAGTTGTTGCAATTGAGATTGATAAGACTTTGCAACCAATCTTAGAGGAAAATCTAAAACAAACTTCTGTTCAATTAGAGTTTTGTGATTTTTTAAGAATCAAGCCCGAACAAATAAAAAAATGGTTTAATGGTGAAAAATTTAAAGTTGTTGCAAATTTGCCATATTATATTTCAACGCCAATTTTATTCTACTTAATAGATAATCAATTACCCGTCGAAAGTATAACGGTTATGCTTCAATTTGAATTAGCACAGAGGCTTAGTGCAAAACCAGAAACAAAAGATTATGGTGCTTTAACTGTTCTTTTGAATATAATTTCTGACGTGTCACTAACAAGAAAGGTATCTAAAAAACTTTTTTTGCCAGAACCAAAAGTTGATTCTGCGGTTGTAAATATTAAATTTGATTTTAATAAATTTGATGTCGATTTTAATATGATTAGCAGATTTGTTAAAAACTGCTTTATGATGCGTCGTAAAACTTTGATAAATAATATAATTAGCACTTATGATATTACACGAGAAGAGGTAAAAAATATCTTTAATAAATTAAATATAGGAGAAAATGCTCGTGCTGAAAGTTTGACAGCTACTCAATTTGTTGAGCTTTTTAACAGTTTTACCAGTATAAAAAAATTATAAAAAAATGCCATAATTTTATTATAAAAAATATAAAAAATTAAAAAAGAGCAAAAATTGATAAAATGCTCTTTTTCTTTTTGCAACTTTTTTTGTTATAATGAATATATAAATGAAATAAGGAGGCAAGATATGTTAAGAAAAGTTTTGGTCATGAATTCTATTGTTGATGATAAATTACAAACAAAAGGTCTTTTAAGTCTTGAAAGTTCCAGCACACTTAATGGAAAATTAAGAGTTTTTGATATTCCAAAAGATAGTAATTTAATTTTACAAATAGGAGAGAATAAACTTGTTTTTAATGGTATAGAACAACCTGATAATTATGTTTTTAACACAGTATTTCACAGTTTGGAAAATCCTATTTGTGCGATATTGACAGATGGAAAAAAGATTTTTGCCTATGGCAAAACAGAAAATTTCAAAGAAGATTATACAACTTTAATTAAAGTGGAAAATGAAGAAAATCACAGCAACAATAATGCTAATCCAAACTTGAAAGAAAGTCTACACATTCAAGACCAACTGGGTGAAGAAGTGGTTATGCCTTATAATGCTTTTATTCAAACAACTAACAGAGAAGAAAATCAAGAAGAGATAATGTCAAATGCACAAACATTTTTTGAAATGGTTGAACCACAAGTGAATCAACTTTTTGAAAAGTCAGAAGAGTTTGTTGAGTTGGAACAAAAAATTGATAATACAAAATGGGTAAAGGTTCCATACGTAAGTGAAGAAAGTGACCATTACATAATGGGCAAAATATATGATAATGATAAAGTTGCATTTTTGGGATATGGTATTCCCGCCGAAAACAAAAATATTGCACCGCCTACAAATTTAGAAAAATTTTGCCAGTGGTTACCACTTGATGCAAACAATGAAAACAGTTTTGGGTATTGGGTGATGTATCAAGATGCAACAACTGGTCAAAATGTTGAAATTTAAAGTGCTATGCAGGTAGTATGCAAGTATTATGCATTTCACTTTTGCGCATAGTTTTATGGTGAGCAAAAGAAAAAACCTGAATTAACAGGTTTTTATTTTATTTCACGCCTTTTGAATATAATATATGTTAAAAGAGCTAAGATAGCACCGATTGCCAGTGAAATCAAGAAGCTGAATAGGAATGAACCTCCATGGAAATATGGTGCTGAGAACATAATTGATAGTGGTGAAGCATTACCAGAAGCAACAAATGCGCCTCCAAAATATTTGAAAAGGTCAAGATTGCTGAAAGGTAAATATCCATACCAATATGAACCAGCAAATATCAAAGCAAATATACTCAAAACAAAATATAGAACAATGGAAACCCCTACAGCGCCAACATTGCTTCTAAAGATTGCCGAAATTGCAAGCGCAAGAAGCACAAATAAAAACATTTTAAATAGCCAACACAAAAGATATATAAGCAAAACAACAAAAGGTGAAGCAACAAAGGCAGTGCTTGCGTTAAATATGCATAAGACGGGAGTAAAATTTGCCCCCATTGTAAATAGACCAATCAAAAATAAAACGATTGTGCTAAATATCAAGAAAATGGTTGCAAAAATCATTGTTGCTAAAAGTTTGCTTGTTAATATTTTTCCTCTTGAATAGGGGCGAATGAGAAGAAGTTTAAGTGTTCCGCTTGATTGTTCGCCGGCAAGCATGCCAGCCGCTAAAACAACAGTAAAAATTAAAATTATAAAGCCAGTTACTTCAAGTCCAAAATAAACAAAATCAAAAGCATTTACTTCGCTGTTAGATGTTCTTGTTGGCGAAAATACATTTGCATAATCAGTGCTAACTGCATTATTGTTAAGAAGATAAGTTTGTTTTGTTATTTGCTCATTTATTTGATACATATAAATATCTGCATATCCAAAATATGACGCAATTTCACCATCTTGCATACTGCTAAAATATGAATAGTTTATTACATTTTGAGTGAGTTGATAGACGTTTAATGCTATCAGATAATATCTAATTGAAAGTTCTTTAAGTGAATCAATTTTATCAAGATTATTTTCTTCATAAAGAGTATAAATTTCTTCATCAACTTGATTCATATAGTTCTGAGCAGTAACAATATTATTTTCAAGCTCAACAAGTTTTTCTTCTTCAACAGTTTTATAACCAATTGAGTCAAATAAGCTTTCAATTTGTTGAATGTTATTTGTTTCTTTTAAAGTTTGTCGAAGTTCAACATGTGAAGCATGACTACTGCGGTTCACAGCATTAAATGCTGATGTTGTGTTTATGAAAAGTTGATTTAATGATAGGTTATCGGAAACGTGAATAAGCAACAGCGAATTAGTATCATCACGGGAGTTTTCAAACAAATTACGCAGTTCTTTGATATAATTTTGCAAATTTTCATAGGTAATAATTTCATTCTCAGGAGCATTATCTCCTTCAATAAGCATTGTTGGGTCATCAAAAACTAGATAAGCATTATATTCTTCATTTATATTTGATAGAATTTGCTGAAATTCCTGCAATAATTCACCTTCATTATTGGTTCGACTTGTAGAAATCAGATTACTGGAACTTTCTAAAAGAGAATCAGCACTTGATTTACCATATTTATTAGTGTTGGAATTAAAGGTGTTATAAGTATCTGTAATTGTTTCACAGTTATCATAAGATGTTATATTCCCATCAGTTCTTGTGGCTGGGTTAAAAAGCATATATGAAAACACCAGCGCCACAACAAGAATTGCGGTTATCACATAAAGGATAGGGCGCATGAGAATTTTATTAAGTTCGCCTTTTAACAATCTAAAAAATTTCATAATTTTTTCCTATTTATTTTTATTTTTTAAAATATCTAAGTATAATTCTTCAAGTGTTTTTGTTTCAATCTTTGAATCATAAACAGCAACATTCTTTTCACGCAAGATTTCAACAACTTCTTTAATTGTTGCCTGTTCATAGGGAATAATAATTGAACTTCCTGCGATTTCTGGAAAAATTCCAAGTTCATTATGAATAATTTTGCATGCATAGTTTGGATAATTTACACTGATTGCAATGTGTTTATCTTTGTTGGATTTGCTTTCATTTCCATCAATTGAACGAATATCCAGAACTTTACCACCATCAACAACAGCAAAAATATCACAGATTTGTTGCATTTCTGCCAGAATATGACTGCTTACCAATATTGCCATTTTATGTTTATTAGCTAAAATTTTTAATGTTTGCCTCAGTTCTATAACACCATTTGCATCGAGACCATTTGTTGGCTCGTCTAAAACTAAAAGTTTTGGTTTATGCAAAAGTGCTTGTGCTAATGCAATTCTTTGTCGCATACCATAGGAATAGGTGCGAACCTTATCATGAATTCGACTTGTCATACCAACGACTTCAACGATTTCATCAATTTTTTCATGGTCAATTTTACCATATAGATTAGCATAATATAATAAATTTTGATAGCCTGTCATATAATTATATACCTGACAATTTTCAATCATTGCACCAAGGTTTATAACTGCTTTTTCAAAGTTATGTTGAACGGAGTTACCACATATAAAAATTTCGCCTTTTGTTGGTCTGGTCATACCACAAATAATTCTAATCAAGGTTGTTTTACCTGCTCCGTTTGGCCCCAAAAATCCAAAAATTTCACCTTCATACACATCAAAATTTATATCATCTAGAACAGTCCTTTTTTTATAAACCTTTGTTACATTTTTAATTTCCAAAATTTTAATGCTTGATTTATATTGTTTTAATTGTGCTTTTGGTGCCATTATAACCTCCAAATATTAAATTAATTATAGCATATCATTTTTTTAAAGTAAAGAGTTCGGTTGACATTATTTGTAATATTGATATAATTATAATGTAAGAAAGT
>CASEYA010000088.1 GCA_949291975.1 uncultured Christensenella sp. | reverse complement strand
AATTTAACTTTTAAAAATCAAGCATTAAAAAATTGGGCAAATTTTAAAAACTTTTTATCATTCCAAAAAACAAAAACACAAAAAATGCGATATTATAGCAAAAAATAAACAAAAAACAGCAAAAAAGCGTAAAAATTCTATATTTTTTTGCAAACGAGGTGAAAAATGCAAAAAACACTTTCAAAACAAATTCTAATTGGACTTATGATGTTTGGAACGCTGGTCGGAGCAGGCTTTGCGTCTGGCAAAGAGATTTGGTTCTATTTTGCACAGTTTGGGAACATCTCTTTTTTGATGATTGCGTTAACTGGTGTTTTGTTTTTCTTTTTCAGTTTGGTTTTCTTTAAGCTGGGCAGAAAATTTCAAATAGACACCGTTCAAAAATGCAATCAAATAATTTTCAAGCGTTTTGCTGTTGTGGGCGAAGTTGTTTTGGTGCTTTCAAACCTGATTTTGCTTTCTTCTATGTTTGCGGGGGCAGACAGTTTGTTCAACCTGATTTTGCCAAATCTGCCCTATCGTCTTGCAGCGGTGCTAACCAGCATAATAACATTTTTTGTGGTGCTGTTTGGGCTGAAAGGAATAACAAGGGCAAACGTTTTAATTGTTCCGCTTTTGCTTGCTGTTGTTTTTGTGGTGCTTGTTTCAAGTTTTGCTTCGGGCGAAACCTTTTGGGCAAATTTTCATCTAGAAGCAAGTGTGCTAAATGCCATGCTGTCTGCCCTGCTGTTTGTATCTAGCAACATGTTTTTTTCTGGCTTTATTTTGGCAAAAATGGGCAAAGACCTTTCAAACAAGGAAATTGTTGGCGGAAGTTTTTTTGGAAGTTTATTCCTTGTGATTTCCATGATTGGCATAACCATGGCAATCTATCTTAACCCAAGTGTGATAGACAGTGATATGCCAATTGTGGCAATAGCATCTGAACTGAACAATGTGTTTGCAATCTGCGTGCTAATCATTGTGTGGCTTGGGCTTGTCACCACCGCATTTGCCCTGCTTTACACCATTTCAAACTGGCTGAAAAGTTATTTTGGCAAAAGCACCCTTGCAACCTTTGTTGCCACCTTCATTGCCCTTTGTTTGTCTGGCTTTGGCTTTTCTTCCTTTGTGGAAGTTGTTTATCCAATTATGGGTGCATTTGGGTTTATATATGTAATTTTATCCCTAATTGCACTCAAAAAAGTTAACAAAGGCAAAAACACGCAGAAAGAAAAACAGAAAATACCGCATAAAAGTTAAAAATTTCAAAAAAATGTTATAACAAACATAAAAAAACATTAGGTTTTTATAAAATATTAAAAAACTTCTTGTATGTAAAAAGCAGAATAAAAAAATTTGTTTATAAATTTTTCTTTGCTTTTGCAGAAATTTTTTGATATAATAAAACAAGAGGAAAACATGAAAACAGGAATTTTTGTTGGGAAATTTCAGCCAGCGCACAAAGGACATAAATTTGCAATCGAAAAAGCCGTTCAGTCTTGCGACCAACTTTTTCTAATTGTTTGTGATTGCACTCCCGTGCATAAAGCGCTTTGCGAAAAAACAAATTTCCCATATGTTGATTTAAAAACCAAAACAGATTTTTTCAAAAAAGAATTTGCAGGCAATGATAAAATCAAAATTTTATCGCTCAGCGAAAACAACATTCCAACCATGCCTTTTGGTTGGAAAGAGTGGACAGACGCAATCAAAGCCCTTGTTGGCAAAAAAATTGATGTTATCTTTGGCAGTGAAAAAAGTTATGAAGAATATTACCGTCAATATATGCCCGAAAGCAAATATGTTTTGCAAGACCAAAAACGCAAAAATGTGCATATCAGTTCTACCCTGATTCGTGCAAATCCAGCAAAATATTTTGACTTTATCATGGACAGTGCCAAGCCATTTTATAAAGAAAAACTAAATTTAAAATAAAAGTTTTTTATAAATTACAGGCTATTCCTTTCGCACGCAAAAAGCAATGGTTTTGAGCTGTTCGCCACTTAAAACAATGCTAGTAATAGGCTTTATTAAAAAAAGTTTAATAATTATTTATTGCATAAAATCAGTTTATTTGGTTTTGCAATGTAAAACAAGGTTTTTGCATTTTATATGGCAACAGCAAAAACAAAACATTTTAAAACAAGGTTTTTTGAGTTTTATATTATAACAGCAAAAACAAGGCAAGGGGCTTGCACGCATAAAATGCGTGCTGATGCGCATTTTTTGTGAAAAATGCGCATTGCGTTTTTCAAACGCAAAGCCCCTTGCCAATCTCTCAACAAAAAAAGGAACCTCACACAAATTGATGTTCCTTTTTGCTATATACACAAATTGCCAAATTCACTTCTTCTGCACAAAAAGAGCAGAATTTTATCATCTCAGGCACAAACAGATAACCGCCATAATTTTACCTTTTATCAATCAAAGGGTGTTTTCTGTCTGCTTTTTCTTTGCTTTGTCTTTACTTTCTGCCGACTGCATAATCTTTGCCACTTGCTCGTTGCGTTTTGCAATTTTAGCCTGTCTTTTTTGCTCTGGAATAGACCAACGAGAAACAGAAATACGAAAAGTTGCCCTGTCTCCAAACTCGCTTTCATAGTCATAGTCAATCATGGTGCGCCAGTGTCTTGTGTTGTGGCTAACACCCCTAAGGGTCATGCTGTCTTCTTTCTTTTTTGAGGTTTTTGATTTTGTTCCCTCTTGCTCGTCTGCGCCGTCCGAAGCGTCTTGTCCGTCGCCGTCTCCAATTGAAATAACTCCTTCCCCAACCTGAATGTTGCCCAGACCAAACAGGCCCGAAGTTAAGTTTTCCTTTATTGTTTCTGCATCAATGCCCGCATATAACTGCCTTGCAACAGAAGACAAATCTTCCACCTGTCTGCCCTCACGCTCCATAAAATAAAGTTCCAAATCTCCACTGTTAATCGCTTCGTCAAGCCAAGCATCAATTTCGTTGCGCCTGTTTTCGTCAACCAAAACAACCTGCCTTAGACATTCCAAAGTTCTTTTTTTAACTGAATCAAATTTTTGTTTTCTCTCCATACCACACCTACTATTTATTGTTATATATGAATTATACCACACATTTTGCCAAAGTCAAGATGCAACTTTTTTGAAGTTCTTAACAAGACTTCCAACTTTTCATCCATACATCATATAACAAACATATTAGCAGTAAAAGTTTGTGCTAAATGAATCAAAGCAAAAACAGTCTGAAAATTTACCAAACTTTTGCACCCACACAAAAAACTTTTGGCTTACAAACAATAAGACAGCAAATTTTCATATTGCTGTCTTTTAGTGCGCTCCGCAGCGTGTTCCACACTGGAATTATTGATTATTTTGTGTTTTTATCACAATTTAACATAAAAGCACTAGTTCTGTGCAGTCGCAACATATTTTAATGTTGGGTATTGCCCACTT
>CASEYA010000087.1 GCA_949291975.1 uncultured Christensenella sp. | reverse complement strand
TCCAATTTTTCACTTCCTTTATTTTTATGCTGTTGTTGCAAGGTTGGTTTTTGCCTTTTTTAACTTAACAAATCTTGCTCTTTATTGTATCAAAAAATGGCAATTTTGTCAATATGGCTATATTTTAAAGTTCTATGCAGAAATAATAATTTTTATGATTTTAAACTAAATTTTCATAAAAAATGCTTATCTAAAAATAAGCATAATTTTTATAAATTTGCATAAAAGTCTTTTGATTTTGACTTCTTCTCTTTTACAATCTCCAAAAACAGTTGGTCAAAGTCCACGCTTTCAATAAAATCGGTTGGCTTAAAACTAACAAGCCCCAAGGTGTTAAAATGGCGGGTGTGATGGTTTAAAATAATAGGGCAGGAAAGGTCAAGTTTTTCACAAATGTCTGCAACATATTTAGAAAAATCTTGCACATCAAAAAGCGTGGTGTCAATAACAACACTCTTTTCAATTTTTTCTTCCTTTAAAATTTTTGCCCAAATTCTCATTTTAAAATTTCCTTTTTAAAAAAATTATAGCACAAATTTTATAAAAAAGCATGAAAATGTTTGATTTTTATTTAATTTTTTTGTATTCTTAATAAAAGAGGTATGAAAATGAATAATAATGTTGCACTTATAAGATGTAGCTCATATGAGCAAAAAGAAGTTGATGAAGCATTAAAAAATGCTTTTGATTTATTTGGTGGAATTAAAAAATTTATCAAAAAAGGGCAAACAGTTGCACTTAAATGCAATTTGGTTGCAAAAGCAACACCCGAACAAGCGGTAACAACGCATCCAGCAGTGGTGCTGGCTGTTAGTAAACTTATTAAAAGCGTGGGAGCAGATTGTTTTGTTATAGATAGTGCTGGTGCAGCCTATACCGCCGCTGCAATGGAACCAATCTATCAGGCAAGTGGCATGAGAAAGTTGGCAAGCGATTTTGGTGTTAAGATTAATGATAACTATAACACTTTGGAAGTTGAAGCAAATGGTGTATTTAACAAAAAACTTGTCATCCTTGATGCTCTTGAAAAAGCAGATGTGATTTTTAACCTTTGCAAACTTAAAACACATGGTTTCACAGGGCTTTCTAATGCTGTTAAAAATATGTTTGGTGCAATTCCAGGGTTGTTAAAAGCGGAATATCATGGAAAATTTCAATCGCTTACAAATTTTAATGAATGTTTGTTTGACATTCAAGACTACTTCAAAGATAAACTTTTGTTTCACATAAGTGACGCAATTGTTGGCATGGAGGGTGATGGTCCAACCCGTGGGACACCAAGAAAAATTAATGCAATCATTCTTGGACAAAACCCAGCAAGCATTGATGTTGTTGGTGCAAAAATTATGAATGTTGAGCCTGATAGCATTCCAACAATCACAGTGGCGCAAAAACGTGGATATCTTGATGAAAATCTATCCTTTGATGTTTTGGGTGATAAGGTGGACGATTTTGTTATCAAAGATTACAAAAGTATTCAGCCAAATGAATATACCCCGTTTGCCACCAGTATGCCAAAGTTTTTGCAAAGACCACTTAGCAAGTGGATGTCTCAGCGCCCTGTTATCAAGCCTAAAAAATGCAAAGGTTGTTCAAAATGTGCTGTGCATTGTCCAGTTAAAGCAATTGAAATGAAAGAGAAAAAAGGCAAAAAATATGCAAAAGTTGATTATACAAAGTGTATACGCTGTTTTTGCTGTCAAGAACTTTGTCCTTTTGGTGTTGTAAAAATCAAAGATGGTTGGATTTATAAACTCAAACATCGAAAAGATAAAAAATAGTTTTAAGAATTTTTACAAAATTATGTGAATAAAAATAGTTGACAACTTGTTGATTTTTATATATAATTCAACAAGCAATGCACCCAAAAGTTTTGGGTGCGTGATTTATTTTTTTATTTTAAGGAGTGAATTATGGCTGAAAATGAAGAAGTTGTTTGGTTGACCGCAGATGGTTTAAAGCAACTGCAAGAAAGACTTGATTATCTTAAAAATGTAAAAAGAGCAGAAGTTTCCAACAAAATTGCTGTTGCAAGAAGTTTTGGCGATTTAAGCGAAAACAGCGAATATGCAGCAGCAAAAGATGAGCAAAGCGCAGTTGAGGCGGAGATTTTTGAGATAGATGAAAAAATCAGAAAGGCAAAAGTAATCAGCAACAAAGTTGATGTGAGCAGTGTTGGTGTTGGTTGCAAAGTTAAGGTTAAAGATTTAACTTTTGACGAAGTTGTAACATACAAAATTGTTGGTTCAACAGAAAGTGACCCGCTTAATGGCCTTTTAAGTAACGAAAGCCCAGCAGGAAAAGCGCTTATGGGCGCAAAGGTTGGTGAAACTGTTAAATATGAGTCAATCAACAGTGGCACAATAGAAATGCAAGTTCTTGAAATTTCAAACTAAAGTTTAATAAATTTAAAACAATCAAAAGGATAATGTGGCTCATTATCCTTTTACTTTTTATGGCAGTTTTAAATTTTAAAAAAAATATAATGTTGGAAAGATTGATTTTTATCAAAAATTGTTTTTTGTCTGATTTTTGTGTTGCTTGTGGTGTGTTTTTTAAAAACTTTTTGCTTTTAAAACCAATATAAAAAGGAACTTGATTATTTTTGGGTTCACCCAAATTTTCAAAGTTCCTTTTTATTTATTTTGTTAAATTAAAAGTTTATTATTACATTTTGGCTGGTTACAAAACACAGGTTACAAGTGCATTTCTCCAACGGTAACGTGCCTTGCTTGTCTGTCTTGTTCAAGAAGTTCTGTAATTAAATCACGCACACGATATGGGTTCTTTATTCTCACAAGTTTCAGTTCTGGGGTCGAGTCATCTTGGGAATAAATGGTAACCGTTCCTGTTCCCCAAAATTTGTTCGAAAATGTTTGAAAAACCTTTATATCAGTAACACGGAAAAGGTTGATTTCCTCAACATCCGAGTGCAGAAAACCAATATCTGAAATAATCTTTACCCATTTGCCAGGTTTTTTGATAATACGATAACGAGTGAAAGAAAGTGGCATTCCACACCAACGCTTTCTATCTTTCCACAAAATTTCAACACCTGAATATACTTTTGAAGACATAGTAACTCCTTTAATCTTTAAAGTATTTTAACATAATCTCTATTTTGTTGTCAATGATATATTAAAAATATTTTTTACCTGACAAATAGCATAAAAGTGCTAAAATCATTTGACTTTACGGGGTGTTATTATATAAAATATAATATATTAAATATTTGGCTTTTAATAAATAAAAAATCTTTACTTTGTTAAACTACTATTAAGGGAAAAAAATAGGAGAGAAAATGAGAAAATATTTTTCACTAATGATTCTTTTTGTAATGTGTGCGTTTGTTGGACTCACTGGTTGTGGCGATATTTATGAAAACGTAAGCATTGACACTTCTACAAATGAAATCACACTTTATGTTGATGGTGGAACTGATGAAAACAGCAGCAAACCAGCATCACAGACAATTACGGCCAGCATTGAGGGAATTCAAGATGCAAGCATCACATCCGAGATGTTTGTTCGTTTTGATAATCCAGGCATAGCAACTGCTGGTGAGTTTTCCTATAACGAAAACACTGGAACGGTTACCATAACAGCGCAACAAGACGGAACCACAGACATGTATATTGTCAGTGGTGATAACAGTTTAAAAGTTGAAAGTGAACCAATAAAAGTCACTGTTATTGAAGAAGTTGAGAGCATAAGAGTTGACGAAACGGTCAAGGGCAGTGTTGCTTTGGGTCAATCTATCAGCCTAAACAATCTTGATAACATCAGTTTTAGTCCAGTAAAAACAAGTCAAACTGAACTTGAATTTTATTTTTATCAAGAACAAAATGGAGTAGTCTCTGGTGCCACAACAGCAGATGGTGGTAATCTGGTAATAACCCAAAACGAAAACGGGGAATATTTTCTCTATGCACTCAATCAGGCAAGTGTTGGCACGGTTAGAATTTTGGTAAAAAGTGCCCACACAAATGGCTTTGCAGACAACCAACTTGTTAAATATTTTGATATAATGGTCTATGACGGTTTTGACGAAAGTGGCATCAAGGTTTTTGATATCACAAGTGGAACAGAACAAGCAAGCGAACTTTCATCTTTGACTTTGCTTGAAAACTATCGTGGAACAAACATAATCTACAATCAAAAAAGGTTGTCATTAAGCGTGCAAAATTTTGCAGGTGACGTTATA
>CASEYA010000086.1 GCA_949291975.1 uncultured Christensenella sp. | reverse complement strand
TCACAATGTTGCAATGAAATAAAATAAAAATATTTGATTAGTTACTTTGTGCTAACTAATCAATATTTTTTTATTATTAAAAATTTAGATTAAGTATTTAACCCGTTGGTTAATTATTAATACTCAAAGTTAAGATTATGATTATAGAAGAAGTTAAAAACAGAAAATTAATTATAGATTTATTAATGCAAATATGGGAAAGTTCAGTAAAAGCAACTCATTTGTTTTTATCTAGTCAAGAAATCAACAACCTAAAACAATATGTTCCAGAAGCGTTAACTAACATTCAAAACTTGGTTATAGCAAAAGATGACAGCAACATTCCTGTTGCATTTGCTGGTGTAGAAGGTCGCAAACTGGAAATGCTTTTTGTATCCGCTGAAAAAAGGGGATGCGGAATTGGCAAACAGTTAATGCAATTTTTAATAAAAAACTTTTTTATTGATGAATTGACTGTTAACGAGCAAAATCCGTTGGCACTAGGCTTTTATGAACACATGGGGTTTAAAATCTATAAAAGAGCAGAAAAAGACGAACAGGGCAACCCTTATCCAATTTTCTATATGAAAAGAGGTTAGTCCTTTTTTATTGTTCGTTAAAGGATAGCAATAAACAATCTTTAATAACATTTTAAGCATTGCTTATTTAATTTTTAACTAATATAAAAATAGTGATTTATGAATATCACTATTTTTTATTTTTAAAAGTTATTTACCTTTTTTAAAAAAGTTTTATAACATATGAAGTCTAAAAATAGTTTATAATTTTAGCAAAAATAAAAAAGTGGTTCTTATTAAAGCATGTATACACATCCTTTATTAGAACCACAAAATGTTGCAGGTAATTTTCAAAAACATTTTTCAACATAACAGATGTTTATTTGCTGTGAAATGTAACTCCCACAAATTTGTTACCAACAATCACTGCATTGTTCAATGAACTTGGTAAAACACGAATTTCATTTTCTTCAACACACTCTAAAAATTTTTGTTTCAAAGCAAAAGCCTCTTCTTTTGCGTTCATATAAACAATAGTGAATGTAAAGTCGGCAATATTCTCGCCATTAAGTTTTACAATTTCAAACAGTTTATTAACACTTGCTTTAAAACCTCGTGCTTTATCTAAAAGTTTAAAATTACCTTTTGTATCAATGCTGATAATTGGCTTGTTGTTAACCATTCCGCCAGTAAGATGTGAGCCTGGCTTTTTAAGAAGAGGGTTATTGTTGATATATTCAACATCATCAAGCACAAACACCGTAACAAATTGACCAGAAAGGTCAGTTGCAAACTTGATTGCTTTTTCTAAATCTTGCTCTTTATCAAAAACAAGTTTGGCAAAACTTGCAATTTCACTAACACCCCTTGAAACTGTTTTTGTGTTAACAAGTTTAACCTTTCTATCTGGAAAACTTTCCGCCATTTGAGTAAAAGCAGATAACAAGTCACAACCACCATCAGAAAATAACTCATGAGAAATTGTGAAAAAAACAACATCTTCACCTTGTTGAAGAAATGGTGTAAAAAAATCAACCCATTCTTGTTGGGTTATATGCACAATGGAATATTTTCCATTTTTGATATCATCTTTAACTTCTTCTTGTGAAATTTTATTCCAACCATCAAAATCAATGATTTTTTTATTAATTTTAATTTTACTTGGTGCCAAAAACAGACCATTGTTTTTTAATTCTTCACCAAACATATCCGCAAATGCGTCAACAAAAAATTTTGCCATAATTCACCTCAAATTAAAGCATACAAAAATATTTTTAAAAAGTCAACTTTAAAACAAGATTAATTTTATATAATTTTTAAAAATATTTTGATTTTGAGCATAATAAAAACACAATTTTTAGTGCAAAATTCTAAATTATCACTGTTTTTTGTTTGTTAAAATTTTTTGCAAATGCTTTTTTCATTGAAAATTATTAATTTTGAATAAATAATTGAGTTTTTTGCAATTTAAAACAGTTTTCAAGGTTAGTTCATAAGAAAACCATAAATCTTAATATTATTTTTGACCTTTTCAATATATCTATTTGTTTCAGGAAAGGGGGTGCTAAGCAGAGTTTGTCCGTCCTTTGAATAGTTTGCATCATTAAGCCAATTTTTCACATTATTTGGGCCAGCATTATAACCAGCAAGTGCTGTTTCAAGATTGTTGAATTCATCAAGCATTTTTGATAAATATAAGCAACCAATTTCAATGTTAAACTCTGCATTAAAAAGTTCTTCTTCTAAAATTTCTTCTCCCATCAAATATGTTGCTGTTGTGGGCATAATTTGCATAAGTCCAATTGCACCAGCGGAAGATTTGGCGTTTTTATCATAGCCACTTTCAACATTGATAACACTTGCCACAAGTGAAGGTTCTAAATCATACTTTTGCGCACAGTTTGTTATGTAATCTCCATATTTTTGTGGATAGAGAAAATTAAAAATACAGACAACAGCACTAATAAAAAGCGCCAAAACAAACATGATATAAAAGGTGAGAGAGGTTAATTTTGACATACCACTATTATATGCAATAAATCAGTTTTTTATAAAATAAAAATTTCAGTATATAAAAAAGCCAAAATATTTTTAAAAGTTCATCAAGCCGAAAGTGTTGTTATTTTATAGATAAAAATTAATATCATTAAAAAATGCAGTAAATTAAAGAAAAAATTTGAAATTGCGAAAAGTCTGCATTTTTGTTTTGTTTTTTAATAAAAAGTGTTGACAAAAGAGAACAGTTGCGGTAAAATATTGTCAAGTAGTTTTACTTTACGAGGTTGTAATGAATATTAACGAAATTGTTGACTTTGCGCAAAAGTTTGATGTTTATGGAAAACTTTTAACAACAAAACAGCAAAAAATTTTAACAAGTTATATTGATTACAATGGCTCAATAAGTGAAATTGCTGAAAGCAATCAAATAAGCAGACAGGCTGTTCTTGATTTAATAAAAAGAACAAAGGCAAAACTAGATTTGTTTGAAGCGAAACTTAAAATTCTTGAAAAACAAAATGCTTTAAAAAAAGAATTATCTTTTACTTGTGAAAATTTGAACTTAACGAAAAATCAAAAAGAAAAAATTTTTGAAGTAATTGAAAAAGCGGGGGTGTAAAATGTCATTGTTCAGTGGCTTATCGGAAAGACTTAATCACATTTTTTCAAAGATGACAAAAAGAGGAAGACTGACCGAACTTGAAATCAAAGAAGCAATGCGTGAAATCAGGGTTGCTTTGTTAGAAGCTGATGTAAATTTTTTGGTTGCAAAGAAATTTATTGAAGATGTTTCTCAAAAAGCGGTTGGTGAAGAAATAATCAAAAGCATAACGCCAGCGCAACAGGTTATAAAAATTGTTAATGATGAACTTGTTGAATTAATGGGAAGTTCACAATCAAAACTTGATTTAAGTGGAACTCCACCAGTTTGCATTATGATGTGTGGTTTGCAGGGTGCTGGTAAGACAACAATGTGTGGTAAACTTGGTGCATATTTAAAATCACAAGGAAAGCATGTTTTACTTGTCGCTTGTGATATATATAGGCCAGCAGCAATAACACAACTTCAAATTGTTGGAAAACAAGCGGGCGTAGAGGTTTTTGAAAAAGGAACACAAAATCCAGTTAAAACAGCAAAAGAAGCAATTGATTATGCAAAGAAGAAAGATTTTAATGTTGTAATCATTGATACTGCTGGGCGACTTCACATCAATGAAGAGTTGATGGAAGAGTTGCAAAACATTAAAAAAGAAATAAAACCAGCAGAAATTTTGCTTACAATTGATGCAATGACTGGTCAAGATAGTGTTAATGTTGCAAAAGAATTTAATGAGCAACTTGATATCACAGGGGTTATTGTAACAAAACTAGACGGTGATACTCGTGGTGGTGTGGCACTGTCAGTTAAAGCAGTAACAGGAAAACCAATCAAATTCTGTGGTGTTGGTGAAAAACTTGGAGATATTGAACCTTTCTACCCAGACAGAATGGCATCAAGAATTTTGGGAATGGGTGATGTGCTTACCCTTGTTGAGAAAGCGCAACAAGCTGTTGACGAAAAAGAAATGGCAAAAATGGAAAAGGCACTTCGAGAAAATTCTTTCACCCTTGAGGACTATTTGGCTCAGTTTTCCAATCTTGATAAAATGGGAGACATTAACCAGCTTATAGAAATGATACCGGGTGCAAAAAAGAAACTTGGTAATGTAACAATCAATCCAAAAGATTTGCTTAAAAACAAAGCAATCATTCAGTCCATGACACCAAAAGAAAGAAGAAACCCAGACTTAATCAAAGCAAGTCAAAAGAAACGCATTGCCCAAGGAAGTGGCACAAGCATTCAAGAAGTGAACACGCTGTTAAAGCAATTCTATCAATCAAAAGAAATGATGAAAAGATTTAACGGCAAAAAGAAGGGTAAATTACCATTTATTTAAAGATGGAATTTAATATAAAATAAAAACATAAGGAGAAAATAAAAATGGCAATTAAAATTAGATTAACAAGAAAAGGAGATAAAAAATCACCATTCTACCGTGTGGTAGTTGCAGATTCTCGCTGTGCAAGAGACGGAAGTTACATTGAAAATTTGGGAACATACAACCCACTTGTAAATCCAGCAGAAATCAAACTTAAAAAAGACAGAGTGGAATATTGGCTTAAAGTTGGTGCACAACCAACAGACACAGCAAAAGAACTTTTAATCAAGGAAGGTTTGGTGGAAAAGGTTGCATACAGAGCACCAAAACCAAAACAAATGCCACCAGCAAAGAAAGAGGC